>JAYRTK010000033.1:0-17082 GCA_041919595.1 Lysobacteraceae bacterium | reverse complement strand
TCCTCCGGCTTGCCCAGTCGCGACGGGAACGGGATCGAGGCGGACAGCGACTGCTGCACCGACTCCGGCATGCCGTCGACCATCGGCGTCCAGAAGATGCCCGGAGCGACGGTCATCACGCGGATGCCGAAGCGCGCGAGTTCCCGCGCCATCGGCAGCGTCATCCCGACCACGCCGCCCTTCGATGCCGAATACGCGGCCTGGCCGATCTGACCTTCGTAGGCGGCGACCGAGGCGGTGTTGACGATCACGCCGCGCTCGCCGTCGACGCCCGCGTCGTTGTGCTGCATCACGGCGGCGGCGGCCTTGGCGACATTGAAGCTGCCGACCAGGTTGACCATGACCGTGGTCTGGAACTGCGACAGCGGCATCGCGCCTTCCTTGCCGAGGACCCGGCCGGCGCCGAGGATGCCGGCGCAGTTGATCGCGGCATTGAGGCCGCCGAGGAAGTCCTTCGCCGCGTCGACGTTGGCGGCGACCCGGACTTCGTCGCTGACATCGGTGCGGAAGTAGCGGGCGTTGGCATCGCCCAGTTCGGCGACCGCGGCGGCGCCCTTGTCGTCGTTGAGGTCGAACAGCGCGACCTTGCCGCCGTGGGCGACGAGGTGCCGGGCGACGGCGAAGCCGAGGCCGGAAACGCCGCCGGTGACGATGGCGCGGGCGTGGGAAAGTTGCATGCGAAGGGTCCGTGAGCGCGAAAGCGGCGATTTTACCGCAGCCCTCCGCGACCGTTCGTCGGGGCGGGGCAGGACGCCATCGCGCGCGGCCCGCCCCGGGCCGGCGGGTGGACGGCGGGGTGTGCCCCGGTCGTCGCCGGTCCGGGTCTTGGGAATCCAGGTCCCGGCACGCCGCATGACGGCGGTCGGAGCGGCCCGCCGAGCCGTCGCGTCGTCCATGGCGGCGGCGGATGTCCCGAGACAGTCCCGTGGCGGTCGTGGTATACAGACGACCGCTGCGTGCCCATCGCGCTGCCCGCGGCACCGTATCACCCACAACCCAATTCACCAGTCGTATCCATCGAGGAAGCTGTCATGGCTGATACGAGACTGCAGGCAGTGGCCACTGCCGGTCATCGCCCGGGGCGTCCGTTCCCCGGTGCCCGGAGGCCCGGGCCGGCGGATGCCGTGCCGGTCGCTCCGTCCGTCGCCCGCCCCGGCCGTCGAGCCGTGGCCGCGCCGCATGCCATGGTCATGGCCGTGTTCCTTGATGGCGCCGCCCGCGCTTTCATCCACGCTTTTGCCCACCCTTCCCGACCCTCGCACCCGGTCTCCGTCCGGGTCGATTCCGCGTTGTCCACCGGCCTCCCCCGTTCGAGCCGGCCATCGCGGATCGGGCGCTCCCGTCGTCGTGCTGCCCGCCGTCCCGTGGACGTGTGGTCCGGTGCGTCGCGGGCGGTCGCCGCGGCCCTGCGGGACAGGGGTTCGATGGGCACGGACCGCGATTCCATCGACATCGTTCCGCACTGAGGCCGCGACGGCCGGAAAGCGGGCGCGATCGTGCGCATGATGCGCCTCGCCACCGCTGTCCGACCCGAGCGATCGCAGGCGGCGATGCTGCGCGACCGCGACATTCCGATGGATCGGCCATGTCCCGTGTCACGTACGAATCGCGCGTCCGGATTTTCCACTGCAATGCCCGCCCTTTCGCAGCTTCACGCCCGAACCCCATGATCGTCGATCGGTTCAATCCTTCCGGATCCTGCAGGTGCCGAATCCCCGGCGGCCGTTTCCACGCCTCCGAATCCGCGGGCGCGGCGGACGGCGGCATCTCTGCCAGAATGGCGACCACCCTCCGTCCCGGGAGTCGCGCGTGAGTGTCCGATCCGTTTTCCGTCCTGCCGCCCTGTGCGCATTGGCTGCGCTGACGGTCGCATGCCGTCCTTCCGCGCCGGATACCGCCGCGTCGGCCGATGAGTCGGCCACCGCGACCGCATCCGACGCAATTCCGGCGGCTTCCACCGCCTCCCCCGTGGAGATGCTCGCGCGGTTGCCATCGGAGCGTCTGGATATCGGCACGCCGGAAGCGAGCGAGTACCTCGACCGGTTCTTCCGGGAGGGGTGTCTCGATGGCGACGAACGCATTTCCTTCGATCGCATCTGCCAGCATCTGGTCACCGAGGGCGACGACCCTTCGCCCGGGCCGGATTTCGTACTGGGCATCGCTGCGGGCCGCATCGTCAGTGCGGTGCTGACCCGGCCCGCACAGTCGTTGGGAACCGGCTGGGCATGCACACCGGCGGAGGGCCTGGACGACGTGCGGTTCTGCTATGCCGATTCGGTGGCGGCGGATGCGCGCGCGCGGTGGTCGGCCGAATGGGCCGCCTTTTTCAGCGCCGGAGACTGATCGTGAAAGCATTCGCCCTCTCGAATCGCCGTGCCCTCGGCCTGTGTGCCGCGGCGGCACTGCTCGTGCTGACGGCCTGCGACCGCGCTGCGCCGCCCGCGGCCCAGACGCCCTCCGCGTCGCAGCCCACGCCCCGATCCGAGTCGCAAGGACCTGCAGGGCCTTCGTCCGATGAACAGCAATCCCCTGGAGGAAACGCACGCATGACGGCATTGAACGGTTTGTTGCTGGTCTTCGCCGGGGAGAGCGGTGCCGGTTGGCATGCCTACGACGATGTCGTCGGTGTCCGGTGGCGCGATGCCGAACCGGTGGAGACCCCGGAGGTCGCCGACGCCGAACTGCGCTATTCGCGCTCCGGCCAGCTGGTGCTGGCAGGTTTCGGTGACGCCGACCTGCCCGACGGCGAGGAGGGCGCCGATGCCGGATTGCGCGTGGGCAACGAAGGCGAATCCGGCGTCACCCTCAGCGGCAACGCCGAACGCGTGAACGAGATCGCGGTGGTCAAGTTCTATCCGTCGGACGACTACGAGGCGGTCCTTCGCGGTCAACTGCCCGCCGCCGCGAAGATCGCGACCGAAGCCGTCTGCCCGCCCGGGGAAGACGACGCCCAGAACAACCGTTTCTACCGGATCGATCTCGATGGCGCGGAATTCGCGCACGTCGAAGCTTTCGTCGATGCCGATACTGGTCCCGGCTCGACCACCTTCGTCTTCACCCGGACCCGGCCCGACCGCAGGATTTCCGAACTCCATTGCGAGGCGCCGGCGACCCCCTGAACCGATGCAACCCGTCCGCCAGGGCCGACCTCGTCGTTCCTGGCGTTCCTTTCCACCCAAGTCGACTTCCACTTAAAAGGTAATCACCATGACCACGGCTGATGATCGACGCAAGGCAGCGGCCACTGCCAGCACGTACCAACAGGGCAACATTCTCGGACTCGATGATGCGATGACGCGAAGACTCGTCGCTTCGACGGTCCTCACCGAGAGTCACGGCGGCGATCTCGCCGTCACCAACAAGCAGGGCTACGTCGGCCGTTACCAGGGCGGCGCCTCGTGGCTGGTCGAGGCCGGCTACGTCAACCGGGAGAAATTCGACGTCGCGTTCAAGGCGTCCGGTTGCAAGAGCGAATGGGAATGGGCCACGAAAGGTGGCATGACCCGTTTCCTCCAGAACGACGCCAACTGGAACAACGACCTCAGCCTGGACAAATACAAGGCCTCCGCCGATCTGCAGGACAAGGCGTTCAAGACCAACAGCGACAAGCTGTACAACCGCGCGGTCAAGGCCGGCCTGCTGGACGAGGGCGATTCGCCCGAAAAGGTGGCGGGCTTCCTCAAGGCCTCGCATCTCGGCGGCTACGGTGCCGGCAAGGCCGTGCTCCAGGGCAAGCAGGTGCGCTCGGATGCCAACGGCACGTCGCCCTACGATTACTACAACGACATCGCCAACAACCGCGATGGCCTGAACCAGTTCATGGGTCGCGGAGGTCAGACCCAGACGAACGGCGGCCAGACGCAGACCACGGCATTGCCGGGTGCCGATGGACAGCTCAAACGCGGTGAGGAAGGGGCGGACATCGTCCAGCTGCAGCAGCGGCTGAACAAGCTCGGCTACGGCCGTCCCGATGGCACGCCGCTGGTGGAGAACGGCAAATTCGGGCCGAACACCGAAGCGGCGGTGATCCGGTTCCAGAAGGAACATGGTCTGCAGGGCCTCGGCGTGGTCGGTCCGAAGACGATGGAGGCGTTGGCCGCTGCCGAGAAGACGCAGGGCCAGGGCCAGACGCAACCGGCGGTGACGCAACCGCAGACGGAGAAGGCGCCGGCCAGCCATGCCATCTACAGCGAGGCGCAGCGGCATTTCCTCGCGGGCGGCAACCAGTACGAGTACGGCCGCGGCGACATGAGCCTCGGCAACAAGGAAGGCAACGGCAAGACCGACCGCAGCCGCACCGAGCAGGATCTCGATGGCGATGGTCTGAAGGGCGTGGACTGTTCTTCGTTCGTCTGGCGCGGCCTCAAGAACGCCGGTTACGACGTCGGCAACTCGCCGTTCTCCACGCATACGCTGTTCAACGGCAATCAGATCACCGATTACTCGAAGAAGCACTTCGACGTCATTTCCGCCGCCGATGCCAAGCGCGCGAACGGCCCCCTGGAAGCGGGCGACATCATCCTGTTCAAGGACAAGGACAGCGGTGGTCAGCACGTCGGCATCGTCAAGGGCTACGACACCAAGGGCAATCTGCAGTTCATCGGCTCCCAGGTCAGCACGGGGCCCGCGCAGGCCAGCGCCGCGCCGGGCGGCTACTGGAACGGCGGCGAGTTCGAGATCGTGGGCGCGTTGCGCGCCAAGCCGGAATTCCAGGTGCGCGCGCCGCAGAACGGAACGCCCGAGGTGCCGGTGAAGCCGGCCACGCCCGCGCGCGAGGACGGCCAGACGCAGAATGCCGCCGCGAAGTCGGGCATGGCGCTCTCCGCCGCATACGACATGAGCGTCAAGTACGACGACGTGAAGTACGGTTTCGGCTCGAAGAATCTCGCATCGGGCAAGGTGGACTGCTCCGGCTGGGTTTCCCAGCTGCAGAACGCCACGATGGAGGAGGTCAACAGGAAGGCCGGCCGCGAAGTGTTCAGCGGCAAGGACTTCTTCGACAAGCACAACCAGGCCGCCGCCGACATCATCAAGGACAGCGTGCAGACGACCGGAACGCTGATGCGTTCGCCGCTGGACAAGTCCCAGCTCAAGGAAGGCATGATCATCGGCGAGGACAACGGTCAGAAGGGCTGGGACAAGGGCCGCTACAACGGCATCGATCACATCACGATGGTGGTCAAGGATCCGAAGACCGGCCAGCTGATGGTCAGCCAGTCGCGTGCGGGCGAGGGCGTCGAACTGTCGTCGCTCGACAAGTATCTCGAGCGGAAACAGGCCAACGGCGTCGAGTTGTTCGCCACCGATCCGCTGGCGAAGGCCCGTTCCCTGATCGAGAATCCGCAGCAGCCCGCGAAGACCACCGGTGCCGTCGACAAGCAGCAGGCACCGCTGATGTCCGATGCCAGGCATCCGGACAACGGCCTGTACCAGCAGGCGCTGACCGGTCTGAAGGATGTCGAGTTCAAGAGCGCGCAGGAGCGGCAGAATGCCGCCGCGGCGATCGCGTTCGAAGCCAAGGCGTCGGGGCTGACCCAGATCGATCACATGAAGGGTTTCGGCAACGGTCCGGGACTGTTCGTGGTCCAGGGCGGTCTCGACGATCCGTCGCACAAGCGGATCTATGTCGATCCCCAGCACGCAGCGAAGCAGTCCGTGCAGGCGTCGACCGAGATGACGCAGCAACTGCAGGGCGCGCAGTTGGACGATCAACAGCCGAAGCAGGCGCTGGCGCCGCGCAGTCTGGCCTGATCGGCACGAAGGCGCGCCGCCGCCCCGGCGCGCCTTCCGTCGATGCGGGCGGACCTCTTTTTTTGCAGACAGGGCAGGAGAACGCAGCGTGATCGGACAGGCAGGACCCGCGCCGGGCAACGGCACGACGACCCGGAAGCGTGGCGCGATCGGGATGACCGGCATCGCCCTGTGCATGACCCTGTGGCTGGCGGGGTGCGGCCGGGAAGAATCGCCCGCGCCGCCGACACCCTCATCGACACCGGATGCCGCCTCCGCGCCCGCGTCGTCTCCGCAGGCCACGACGCCTGCGGCGACCGTCGTCGAGTCCGATCCGCTGGCGGCCATGCGCCATCTTTCCGGCGTCGATTGCACGCGTTCGGAGGCCGGCCTGCAGCGTTGTCGTCTCGAGGGTTACGACATCAGCGGCACCGATCGCGCCTGCGCCGCGGACGACACCGGATTCGGTGCGGTGCTGAATGCGGAAGGGGTCGCCCTGCTGGATCGTTTCCCCGGCGAAGGCGCCACCTCGGTTGCCCGTCTGTCCAAGGGGCACTTCCTGTGCGTGCAATTCATCGCCGATGCCACCAGCGGTGGCGATGGCTGGGCCTACGTCACCGCGATTCCGACGGCGCTGGTCGAGCGTTGCGCGGGCGAAGCCATTTGCGCGGGCGCGCCATTCGCGCCGGCATGGACGGCCGGAACGCCGGCGGGCGAGTGCGGGGTCGGTCCGGAAGGACGTTACACCACCGCGTGTCCGTCCGGATGGGTGCCGCGGGCCGACATCGACGAGTATTCGATGGGGCTGGGCGGCTGAAGCCGCGCCGCGCGGCGCGATGGATCAGCGCAGCAGTTCCGCGATCATCGCCGCGTGGCGCCGGGCCTGCGCTTCGCGCCGCAGGCGGCTCGCGGTGAAGATCGCGCACATGTCGTCGACCGCGGTCTCGAACACTTCGTTGACGATCACGTAATCGAATTCGCCGTAGTGCGACATTTCCTCGCGCGCGTTCGCGAGGCGACGGGCGATGGTGTCCTCGCTGTCCTGGCCGCGCTTGCGCATGCGGTCTTCCAGCGCCTGTCGCGAGGGCGGCAGGATGAAGATGCCGACCGCGTCCTGCACATGGCGACGGACCTGCTGCGCGCCCTGCCAGTCGATCTCCAGCAGCACGTCGCGGCCGGCGGCGAGCTGCGGTTCCACCGATTGCCGCGCGGTGCCCTTGAGATCGCCGTGCACGTTCGCCCACTCGAAGAAATCGCCGGCGTCGATCATGCGCTGGAACTCGTCGACGCTGACGAAATGATAATGCTGGGCGTGGCGTTCGCCCGGGCGCATCCCGCGCGAGGTGAACGAGATCGAGAGCGCGATGTCCGGGAACCGCGACAGACAGGCGTTGACGATGCTGGATTTGCCGGCGCCTGACGGTGCCGCGACGATGAACAGGGTTCCACGCATGGCCGGGTCGCTGTGCTCGGATTCGGGGGCGGATGCCCCGGAGGGACGGGAGTGTAACCCGGCCGCCGGGCGGCGTTTCACTCGATGTTCTGCGCCTGCTCCCGGATCTGGTCGATCAGCACCTTCAGTTCCACCGCCAGCGCCGAGGTGCGCGCATCGACCGACTTGGAGCCGAAGGTGTTGGCCTCGCGGTTGAATTCCTGCAGCAGGAAGTCCAGGCGGCGACCCGCCGATTCCTTCTGCTTCAGCACGCGGCGCAGTTCGGCGATATGGCTGTCGAGGCGATCGAGCTCCTCGTCCACGTCGAGCTTCTGCAGCGCCAGCACCAGTTCCTGTTCGAAACGACCGGGGTCCAGCGGTTGCGGCAGATCGGCGAGCCGTTTTTCGAGTTTCTGCTTCTGTCCCGCGCGGATCGCCGGCATCAGCGTGCGCGCGTCGGCGGCATGTTTCGCGATCGCATCGACCCGCTCCAGGATCACCGTCGCCAACTTGCCGCCTTCGCGCTCGCGCGCTTCGACGAACTGGCTCAACACCTCGTCGAGCAGGGCCAGCGCTTCGGCGTGCAGCGCCGCCGGATCCTCGGCATGGGTCTGCAGAACGCCCGGGAATTTCAGCAGTTCGGTCATCTCCACGCGCATCGCCGGAAAGTGCTCCTGCAGATTGCGGCCGAGCGCGGCCAACTGCGCCACGCGCGCGGGGTTGAGCTGCAGCGCGTCGTCGCGATCGTCGCCGCGCAGACGGAAGCCCAGTTCGAGCTTGCCGCGCGAGAGCCGCGACGCGATGCGTTCGCGCAGCGCCGGTTCGACCGCACGCAGATCGTCGGGCAGACGCACGCCGACTTCGAGGAACCGGTGATTCACGGCGCGCAGCTCGCAGCCGAGCGTGCCCCAGGGGGTCTGGCGTTCGCCGGCGGCGAAGGCGGTCATGCTGCGGATCATGGACACTCCTCGAATGATCGGGTCCGCCCGGGGCGGCGGGGCGTCATTGTCCGCTATCGACGGCGCCTTGTGCGCCGGTGCGATGGCCGGGGAGGTGCCGGGGGGCGCTGGAGAGGGGCGGAGCGCCGGATGGCGGATGGTAGACTGCCGAGCTTTCCCGAGGTCCCCCCGCGCATGAGCATCGTCCGTCCCAGTGGTCGCACCCCCGAGCAATTGCGCGAGGTGCGCATCCAGCGCGGCTACACCCGGCACGCCGAGGGTTCGGTGCTGATCGCCTTCGGCGACACCCGGGTGCTGTGCACGGCCAGCATCGACAACAAGGTGCCGGCGTTCCTGCGCGGCAAGGGCGAGGGCTGGGTGACCGCCGAATACGGCATGCTGCCGCGGGCCACCCACAGCCGCAGCGACCGCGAGGCCGCCCGCGGCAAGCAGGGCGGGCGCACGCTGGAGATCCAGCGCCTGATCGGTCGCGCCCTGCGCGCCTGCATCGATCGCGGCGCGCTGGGCGAACGCACCATCACTCTCGACTGCGACGTGCTGCAGGCCGACGGCGGCACCCGCACCGCGGCGATCACCGGCGCCTATGTCGCGCTGGTCGATGCGGTGCGCTGGCTGCAGGCGCGCAAGGAGATCGCGCGCGATCCCATCCACGGTGCGGTCGCGGCGGTGTCGGTCGGCGTGTATCGCGGCGTACCGGTGCTGGATCTGGACTACGCCGAAGACAGCGACTGCGATACCGACATGAACGTGGTCATGAACGATGGCGGCGGCTTCATCGAAGTGCAGGGCACGGCCGAGGGCCATGCCTTCCGTCGCGGCGAACTCGACGCGCTGCTGAATCTGGCCGAACAGGGCATCGCCGAACTGCTGGCGGCGCAGCGCGCGGCGCTGGCCGGCTGAGGCGTCGATGCGACGGCACATCGCCTGTTGCGCGATCGTGATCGACGACTACGATCGCGCGATCGATTTCTACGTGAATGCGCTCGGTTTCGAGTTGCGCGAAGACCGCGTGATCGGAGCGACTCCCGGCCATCCGGCAAAACGCTGGGTGGTGGTGGCCCCGAAGGACGCCGACACCGGCCTGTTGCTGGCGCAGGCGGCGGACGATGCCCAGCGCGCGCGGATCGGCGATCAGACCGGTGGCCGCGTCGGCTTCTTCCTGCACACCGACGATTTCCGTCGCGATCACGCCGCGATGACCGCCAGGGGCGTGCGCTTTCTCGAAGCGCCGCGCGAAGAGGACTACGGCACCGTCGCGGTGTTCGTCGATCCGTATGGCAACCGCTGGGATCTGCTGGAGCCGCGCGTGCCGGAATCGCGCATGCTTCCGCCGCGCATGGAGGCGACCCGCGCATGAAGCTCGTCCTGGCCAGCGGCAATCCCGGCAAGCTCGCGGAATTGCGCGACCTGCTCGGCGATGTCGATGTCGAACTGCACGCGCAGTCGGCATTCGGCGTGCGCGATGCCGACGAGACCGGCCTGACCTTCGTCGAGAACGCGATCCTCAAGGCCCGTCACGCCGCGCTCGCGACCGGGCTGCCTGCGCTCGGTGACGATTCCGGCCTCTGCGTCGACGCGCTGGACGGCGCGCCCGGGCTGTACAGCGCGCGTTATGCGGGGGAGCACGGCGATGCCCAGGCCAACATCGCCAAGCTGCTCGACGCGCTCCGAGATGTGCCCGAGGCGCGACGCACGGCGCGCTTCATCTGCGTGCTCGCGCTGCTGCGCCATGCCGGCGATCCGCAGCCGCTGATCGCCGAGGGCGTCTGGGAAGGCCGTATCCTCGATGCGCCGCGCGGAGACGGCGGCTTCGGTTACGACCCGGTGTTCTTCGACGTCGAGCGCGGCCTCGGCGCCGCCGAGCTGGACGCCGGGGTGAAGAACCGCGTCAGCCATCGCGGTCGCGCGCTGGCGCTGCTGCGCGCGCGCCTGCACGACGCCCTGCGCTGAGCGCGCGCATGTTGTCCCTGCCGCCCCTCGGTCTCTACGTCCACCTGCCGTGGTGCGTGCGCAAATGCCCGTACTGCGACTTCAATTCGCACGAGTTCCGCGCCGCCGACGGTCGCGGTGCCGCCGCTGCGCCGTTCGAGGCCTATGTCGACGCGCTGCTGGCCGATCTCGATCACGATCTGCCGCTGGTCTGGGGGCGCACCGTGCACAGCGTCTTCTTCGGCGGCGGCACGCCCAGCCTGTTTCCGGCCGCGGCGATCGACCGGTTCCTGCAGGGCGCCAGCGCGCGGCTGCGCTTCGCGCCGGGCTGCGAGATCACGCTGGAGACCAATCCCGGTACCGCCGAGCACGGCCGTTTCGAGGACTACCGCAGCGCCGGGGTGAACCGCATCTCCTTCGGCATCCAGAGTTTCGACGACGGCTGCCTGCAGCGTCTCGGCCGCATCCACGACAGTGATCAGGCCGACGCGGCGGTGAAGCTGGCGCAGGACGCCGGTCTCGACAATCTCAATCTCGATCTGATGTATGCGCTGCCCGGACAGACGCTCGCGATGGCCGAGCGCGATCTCGAACGCGCGTTCGCGCTGCGTCCGGCGCACATCAGCCACTACCAGCTCACCCTGGAACCGAACACCGTGTTCGCGGCGCGCCCGCCGCAGGGGTTGCCCGACGACGACACGGCCTGGGACATGCAGGAGCGCTGTCAGGCGCTGCTGGCCGATGCCGGTTACGCGCAGTACGAGATCAGCGCCTATGCCCGCCCGGGTCGCCAGTGCGCGCACAACCTCAATTACTGGCGCTTCGGCGACTATCTGGGCATCGGTGCCGGCGCGCACGGCAAGATCACCCTGCCGATGGGCCGCAGCGATGGCGAAGGGCGGATCCTGCGGCGCTGGAAGCACAAACATCCGACGGCCTATCTGGCCCGCGCCGGTGGACCGGAGGCGATCGGCGGCGATGACGACATCGCGCCGGCGCAGCGTCCGTTCGAGTTCATGCTCAATGCGCTGCGCCTGCGCGAGGGCTTCGCGCGGGCGACGTTCGAGGCGCGCACCGGGCTTCCGCTCGCCGCCATCGCCGGACCGCTGGCGCAGGCGTTCGAGGCGGGCTGGCTGGTCGCCGAGGACGATCGCATCCGGCCGACCGAAGCTGGCCTGCGCTTCGCCAACGACACGATGACCCTGTTCCTCGAAGGCGCTCCGGAGAGCGCTCCGGAACGCGCGCCCGACGGCGCTTCCGGTGCCGCATGACCGGTCGGCTCCGGTATCGCATCGCCGTTGCTGCTGCGCAGCAGTTGGCTCGGGGCGCCGGGCATGTTAAGAAATGCGGTTATCGTCGCACTTCCACAGGCTGAGATGGCTGCGCCCAACGACCCTGCAATCGAGTCACCCCGGGACGGCGCCGCGCCGAGGACGCTCGCCACCGCCGGTCTGCCGCGTCGCGTGCGACGCACGCTGGAGCGCGTGCTGAGCGTGTTCAGCGAGGATCTGGAGCGCAATCTCGTCTCCGCGATCACCGAGTTCGAGGAAGAACTCTTCCGCCTCGCCGATCGCGCCGGTACCACCGGCGGCGGCCGGATCGACTACATGCAGACGCTGCGCGTGGTGCGGCTGAACCGGCACGATCTGGTGCCGCGCTTCATGCAGCTGATCGAGGCCGGCCTTGCCGGTATCCGCAGGCCGGTCCTCGTGGCGCCGATCCGCGCGTTGTCGCTGCCGACCACGCCGCTGAACTTCCGCAATCTCAGTCTCGTCGACGAGTCGGTGATGGACGAGGGCGCGGTGCTGCACGAGATCGCGTCGCGCCAGGAGTCGCGCGTCAACCTGGTCCTGCATCTGCTGGGTCAGCGTTTCGGCGTGCTCGCCGCGGCTCCCGCATTCGACAGCGAACGCATTCCGCTCGGCCCGCAGGCGATGTGCCGGGCGATCAGTCATGCGATCGAGGGCCTGCAGCTCGATCACGGTGCGCGGCTGTTGTTCTATCGCATCTTCGATCGCCGGGTGATGACCCAGTTCTCGCCGCTGTGCGAGAAGCTGGACGCCCTGCTGGTGGAAGAGGGGGTGCTTCCCGGTCTGAGCTATGTCCCGATGCGCACCCGCGCCGGTTCGGCCGAAGAAAACGAGGCGCTTGGGCAGGGCCCGTCCGGCGAACGCGAGTCTTCCCCGCGCACCGGCGCGGCGACGCCGGGGCGCGGCGCGGCATCGGGCAGCGCTGCGCCGGGAGGCCCCGGCGCTGCTGCAGGGGGCGGCCGGGGGATTGGCGGGCCGCTGGCGTCGGATGGCGCCGCGACGGCGCATGACGCGATCGCCGGGAGCGGTGTGTCCGATGGCGCCGGTTTCAAGGGCGCCGGTTCCGATGGGGCTGGTTCCGATGGGGCTGGTTCCGATGGGGCTGGTCCCGGGGATGCCGCTGCCGGAGGCGCCGCCTTCGACGCCAACCGCCCCCACACCGTCTGGATGGGGCAGCCGCTGCCGCGCGGACCGGTGAACGAACAGCAGGCGTTCCACGATCTGCAGCAGTTGCTGGGACAGCGTCGGGTCCACGCCGAGCGCTTGAATCCGATTCCGCCCGGCCAGCGACCGGAGGTGTCGATTCCGACCCGCGATCTGCTGCAGACGCTCGGCCGCATGGACGCCTCGCCCGAATTGCCGAGTGGCGCCAACACGACCATCGCCGACATCAGGCAGTCGCTGCTCGCGCAGGCGCGCCAACAGCACGGCAAGCCGGTGGCGCTGACCCCGGCCGACAGCGACACCTTCGATCTGATCGGCCTGCTCTACAACCATCTGGGCAACGAGATCCGCGACGACGCCCCGGCTGCGGGACTGGTCAAGCGCCTGCAGCTGACCCTGCTGCGAGTCGCGCTGCAGGACCGCAGTTTCTTCGTTCGCCCGAATCATCCCGCGCGTCAACTGCTCAGCACCGTGTCCGAAACCGCGGCGAAGTGGCTGGGCGAGGACGACATCGATCCGCAACTGCTGGTGCCGCTGCAGCAGGCGGTGACCCACGCGATCAAGCACTACGACGGCGATCTGTCGGTCTTCGAGCAGAGCAACAAACAGCTGCAGACGCACATCGACGCCCAGGTGCGTCGCGCCGAAACCCTGGAGCGTCGCCATGTCGAGGCCGCGCGGGGCAAGGAAAAGCTCGAGGCCGCCAAGCTGCGCGCCGAGCAGGTGCTGAGCGAGACCATCGGCGACGCGCCGTTGCCGAAGTTCACCCGGGCGCTGCTCAACCAGGCCTGGGCCGACGTCCTCACCCTGACCTATCTGCGCCACGGCGAGGGGTCGGAGGAGTGGAACCGCCAGATCGAGGCCACGCGCCAGGTCGTCGCCGCCTGCACGCATCGCGAGGCCGACACCGAACAGCCGGCGCTCAAGACCCACGTCGAGCACGCGCTGAAGCAGGTCGGCTATCACGACGCCGAAGCCGATGTGATCGCGCGTCGTCTCTCCAGCAGTCTGCGCGACGACGAGGACGGCGAATCCCGCACCGAACTGACGATGAAGCTCAAGGCGCGCGTGCGCCTGGGCGAGGATGCGCAGAAGGCGCGCAAGCCCGATCTGCCGTCGCGCACCGCGCACGAGCAGGAGTGCTACGAACAGCTTCGCCTGCTGCCGTTCGGCACCTGGATCGAATTCGTCACCAACCAGCAGGGCGACGTGGTCCGTCGTCGCATGTCGTGGTTCAGCCCGGTCACCGGCAACGCGTTGTTCGTCAATCAACGCGGTCAGCGCGTCGGCGAGCATTCGCTGGACAGCCTGGCGCGGATGATGGCCAAGGACCAGGTGCGCGTGGTCACCGCGCACCGCGCCGGCCTGGTCGACCGCGCCTGGCATGCCGCGATGAATGCGCTGCGCAGTCTGACCGGCCGTCGCGACGATCAGGATGCCGACACGGGCGCGGCTTCCGATGTCGCGGTCCGTTCCGCGCCTGCGGAGCCTCTCGAACCGCTGCGGGACGGGGCGTCCGTTGGGCATTCGATGCCGGGGGCGCCCGCCCGCGAGCGCTTCGCGGGCCCGGTCGACGATGTGTCCGCCTCGCCGGAAGGAGATGCCCGATGAGCACCAAGGAACACCGTCGTTCGCCGCGCCGCAAGGTCGACGAGACCGTTCTCGTGTCCGACACGATGACCGAGGAGGTCGTCGGTCGCGTCGGCAATCTTTCCGAGGGCGGCATGCTGCTCATGGCCAGCGTGCCCCTGAACGAGGACGCGCTGTATCAGTTCCGCTTCCGCCTGCCGGGCGGCGACGGTGCCGATATCGAGGCCGGTGCGCATCTGCTGTGGACCGATCGCGCGAGTTCGCCGGGACAATTCTGGGCGGGCTTCCGCTTCATCGCGATGACCGACCGGCACCGCGACGCGCTGCATGCCTGGGTCGAAGCGCCCGGCGCCAGCTACGACTGACCCGCGCCGTCGCGCGGGTCGCTGCCGATCCCCCATTCCCTGCCGCGAACCGATCATGTCCGCCGACTCCTCCCGTCTTTACGCCGACCATCTCGCCACCGTCCGCGCGCGCGCCGACGCCGCGCTCGAACGCGGCGGCTTCGATCATCTGGTGGTGCCCAGCGGCACCGTGCATTACCACCTGTTCGACGACCGCGATTATCCCTACGTGGTCAACCCGCAGTTCAAGGCCTGGCTGCCGCTGACCAACGCCCCCGGCAGCTGGCTCGTGCACACGCCGGGCGAACGCCCGAAGTTGATCTTCCTGCAGCCGCACGATTATTGGCATGTCGTGCCGCAGGCGCCGAGCGGCGAATGGGTGGAGCACTTCGATCTCCAGGTCATCCGCAACGCCGAGGACGCCAAGTCGCTGCTGCCGAAGAACGCCGCACGCTGCGCGATTCTCGGCGAGGCGCAGAGCGCGCTCGGCCCGTACGGCGCGTTCGCGCCGAACAATCCGCAGCCGGTGCTGGATTACCTGCACTATCACCGCGCCTTCAAGACGCCGTACGAGATCGCGATGATGCGCGAGGCCACCCGCATCGGCGTGCGCGCCCATCGCGCGGCGGAACGCGCCTTCCGCGCCGGTGCCAGCGAGTTCGGCATCCATCTCGCGTATTGCCAGGCCGCGCGCCAGGACGCCAACGACCTGCCGTACAACAACATCGTCTGCCTCAACGAGCACGGCGCGGTGCTGCACTACACCGACCGCGATCGCACGCCGCCGGTCGCCGCCCGCAGTTTCCTGATCGATGCCGGCGCCTCGCATCGCGGCTATGCCTGCGACATCACCCGCACCTACGCCGCCGATACCGATGGCGAGTTCCAGGCGATGATCGATGCCGTTGACCGCGCGCAGTCCGCGATGTGCGCGCAGGTGCGCGCCGGCGTCGATTACGCGCGCATCCATCTCGACGCGCACCGCGCGCTCGCCGGCATTCTCCGCGACTTCGGCGTCATCACGGTCGCGCCGGATGTCGCGGTCGAGACCGGCGTCAGCAGCGCCTTCTTCCCGCACGGCATCGGCCACGGCATCGGCCTGCAGGTGCATGAGGTCGCCGGCTTCGCCGCCTCCGATGCCGGCGGCACGATCCCGAAGCCCGAAGGCCATCCCTACCTGCGCCTCACCCGGACACTCGCCCCTGGCATGGTCGTCACCATCGAGCCCGGCCTCTACTTCATCGACATGCTGCTCGAAGAGCTGAAGAACAAAGGCCTCGGCCCGAGCGTGAACTGGGACCGCGTGGCGCAATTCGCGCCCTACGGCGGCATCCGCATCGAGGACGACGTGGTGTGCACGGAAGGCGATTCGGTGAATCTGACGCGGGAAGGATTTGCGGTGGTGTGACCCATCGTTTTTTTGCATGGGCACACCGATGGGCACGGCGATTGCGCCTTGTTGCGCTGTCGTCGTTGCGGTAAGACTTGAACGATCGCTTCCGCTTATTCGTCAGCATGGCAAGGACAGAAGCGCGAGAAGAGCGGAACCCGCGAACGGTTTCCGTCGTCGGATCGTGGGGATGATCATGGCGGAACCGCCTGTGGCGATTCCGTCATCGGGTTCTGGCGTCGCGGAGGCAGCGTGCTCGCGGCGATCCGTGGAAATCCGTATGCGATGCAAGACGGGAACCGATGATCCGTTCGGGCAGAACTTCCGTCACGCGATCAGCCACGCTTCTGCGTGCCGCGGCCCGTTCGCGGATTTGTGCGAGCCGCGCGTCATGATCCGGGTGAAATCATGCGATGGGAAGGGATGCTGTTGATCTATGCCGCAGATCCCGGGCTGAACGCGCTGATCAATCGAGTCGAGTTCCGCCGGTCGTCCGAAAAGGCGATCCGCTACCGGGCGCTGCCGTTGCGCGACAAGCTCGCATGCCGGTGTGGTGTGATTCCGCTGTTCGTCGCCTTCCTGTTTTCGCATCCCGCCTTCTTCGTGGCGGGATTCATGGTTTTCGTCCGGCTCGAGCGCCTCTGCGTACGCGGATATCGGAAAAAACGCCTGCCTTCCGTCTCCGCTCCGTGGTTCAAGTTTTCGTCCGAGCCGCCGTGTCGTGGCATCGGTCGTGCGCCTGCGCTACGCTAGGGCCTCCATCGCATTGCTGCGTCCGGCCCGGCGCGAGCGTCGAAGGGCGAACGAGACAACGGAGATTCCCATGCAACCCAATATCGTCATCACGCGGCTCGATGCGGAGAGGCTCGAAAGTCTGCTCGAGAATCTGTCGGACAGCGCGTTTCCCGGGAAGGAGCAGCTTCTGGCCGAAATTCTGAGGGCGGATGTCGTCGAGCCCGACGAAATCGCACCCGACGTCGTCACGATGAATTCGACGGTGAGGTTCCGGATCGAGCGCTCCGCCAAAGAGTTTTCCCTGAAGCTCGTGTATCCGAAAGACTCCGATGGATCGCCGGAGAAAATCTCCGTGCTGGCGCCGGTGGGTACGGCGCTGCTCGGGATCAAGGAAGGCCAGACCATCGCCTGGCCGGTGCCGGGCGGATCGACGGAAGAAGTGAGGGTGATCAAAGTGGAAGATCAACCCGAACGTACGGGCAACTATTCCCTGTAGCCA
>JAYRTK010000032.1:0-17085 GCA_041919595.1 Lysobacteraceae bacterium | reverse complement strand
CGTAGCGATGATGGTCGGGAAACGCATGCGGCACCACCGCGATCCCCAGCCCGCGCAGCATCGTGAAGAAACGCTCGGGATCGCCGATGCCGGCGACCGCGTGCACGCGCTGGCCGGCGAAGGCGGACAGCGGCACGCTGCGCTGGCCGCGCAGGGCCACGGCCTCGCCCGCGGACAGGCGCATCGGCCATTCGCCGAAGCCGGCCTCGGCCGCTTCGTCGCCCAGATTCACCACCCGGAAGTCGCAGCGCTCGCCGCGCTCGGGCGGTTCGCGCATCGGTCCCGCCGGCAGCGGTCGGCGATTGCCGTAACGGCGGCGGCCGTCGATCACTTCGATCTCGATCTCGCGCGCCAGCCGATAATGCTGCAGGCCTTAGTCGCAGACCACGATGTCGCAGCCGGCCGCGATCAACGCCTCCGCGGCGGCCGCGCGATCGCGATCCACCCGGACCGGCGCACCGGTGCGTCGGGCGATCAGCACCGGCTCGTCGCCGCCCAGGGCGGTATCGGTCTCGGCATCGACCCAGCGCGCGGCGCCGGGCTGTTCGCGACCGTAACCACGACTGGCGACACCGGGCTGGAAGCCCTCGATCCGCAGCCGTTCGATCAGGGCGATGCTCAGCGGTGTCTTGCCGCTGCCGCCGGCGATGAGATTGCCCACGACGATCACCGGACGGCCCGGATGCCGGCTGCGCAGGAGTCCCCTGCGGTACAGCGCCACGCGCGCGGCGATCGCGCCCGCGTAGACCTGCGCCAGCGCGCGCGCGGGCCACGGCGGCGCGCTGCCGTCGAACCAGTAGCCCGGCGCTCGCCTGCCCGCACCGCTCATGCCGGCGCTTCGGCGGCGTCCGGCTCGCGGAACTGCATCCGGTGCAGATGCGCGTACAGACCGCCGCGCGCCAGCAGTTCGCCGTGGGTGCCCTGCTCCACCAGCCGCCCCTGGTCCAGCACCAGCACCTGATCGGCATGCTCGATGGTGGACAGCCGGTGGGCGATCACCAGCGTGGTGCGGTCCGGCATCAACCGGTTCAGCGCGTCCTGCACCAGCCGCTCGGATTCGGTGTCGAGCGCCGCGGTGGCCTCGTCGAGGATCAGGATCGGCGCGTCCTTGAGGATCGCGCGGGCGATCGCGAGCCGTTGCCGCTGACCGCCGGACAATCGCCCGCCCTTCGTGCCGATCCCGGTGTCGGCGCCCTCGGCGAGCTTGTCGACGAACTCGCTGGCATTGGCCGCGTCCAGCGCGCCGCGCACACGGTCGCGGTCGGCCGAGGCGAGCTCGCCGTAGGCCACGTTCGCGGCGACGCTGCCGTCGAACAGCATCACCTGCTGCCCGACCAGCGCGACCTGCCGGCGCAGATCGGCGAGCCGATACTCGGCCAGCGGATGGCCATCGAGCAGGATCTCGCCGGATTCCGGTTCGTAGAAGCGCGGAATCAGCTTGATGAGCGTGGACTTGCCGCTGCCCGAGCGGCCGACGATCGCGGTGACCGTACCCGGACGCGCGATGAAGGAGATGCCACCGAGCGCCTGCTGCGTCTGCCCCGGATAGCGCGCATCGACGGCGCGGAATTCGAGCGCGCCGCGCGCGCGATCCAGCGTGCGCGCGCCGCCGTCGCGCTCTTCCTCGGCATCGAGCACGCCGAACAGGCGCTCGGCCGAAGCGATGCCCTTCTGCAGCATGTTCTGCACGTTGGTGAGCTGTTTCAGCGCCGGGATCATCGCCATCATCGACATCATCAGGGTGACGAAGCCGCCGGCGCTCAGGCGTCCGGCCATGGCCTCGCGACCGGCGAAGAACAGCAGCAGCGCGAGGCCGATCGCGCCCATCAGCTGAACCACCGCCGAGGAGATGCTGCGGGTGGACTCGACCTTCATCGCCAGGCGCAGGTTCTCGTCCGCCAACACCCGATAACGACCCAGCTCGGTCTCCTGCGCGCCGTAGATCTTCACTTCCTGCTGGTTGTTCAGCGCCTGATCGGCGGCCTGCATCAGCCGTCCACCGCTTTCCTGCACGCGATGACTGAAGCGGCGATAGCGCTTCGCGACCCGATCCATCAGGAAGGCGAGCGGCGGCGCCATCAGCAGGATGGCGATGGTCACCTGCCAGCTGGTCCACAGCATCACGCCCAGCGCGCCGATGATCTGGAACGACTGCTGCAGCATCACCTTGGCCGCATCGACCGCGGCGTTGGCGACCTGATCGCTGTCGGAGCCCAGCCGCATCAGCATCGCCGGCACCGGCTCGCTGTCGAAACGCAGTCCCGGCAAACGCAGATACTTGCCCAGCACACGCACGCGCAGATCGCGGGCGATGCTGCGCGCGGAACGGCCCATGCAGACATCGGTGACGTAGCCGGCGATGCCGCGGATCACGAACAGACCGACGATGGCCATCGGCAGGATCAGGCTCAGCTCGGTGTTGCGGCTGATGAAGGTCTCGTTGACCACCGGCTCCATCAACTTCATGAACGCCGAGCCCGCGGCGGCCTCGATCAGCATGCCGGCCAGCGCCAGCAGCAGCAGCGGCCGGTACGGCTCGGCGAATCCGAGCAACCGGCGGTAGATCGGCCACGCCGGGGCGCGGTCGGACTTGCTCACTTGCGGGCCCCGTTCGCGGCCGGCGGCGATGCCTGCGCCGCGCCGCGTTGTTCGGGCGCGGTCGCGATGCTGATCTGGCGGAAACCGAGCTGGCCCAGCGCATCCAGCGCGGTCACCACCGACTGGTGCGGCGTCCGCGCATCGGCGCGCAGCAGCACCGGACGTTTCCTGTCGTCGCCGGCGACCTCGACGATGGTGCGCTTGAGCGATTCCAGATCGGTCCGCAGCGCCTCGCGATCCTGCACGAAATAGCGGCCTTCGGCGTTGATCAGCACGCTCAGCGCCTTCGACGCCGCCTCGCTGGCTTCGCCATCGGCCTTCGGCAACTGCAGCTTGAGCACCGAACGCGCGTCGAAGGTGGTGGTGACCACGAAGAAGATGATGAGCACCAGGATGACGTCGATCAGCGGCACGAGGTTGATCTCGGGCTCGTCGTCGGCGCGGAAATCGCGGATCCGCATGGAATCACCGTCCCTTGGGGCGCGCAGCGGGCGCTGGCGGCGCCTTGCGGTAGATGTCGTCGAAACGCACGTTCAGGCCGCCGCAGTTGGCGTTGTCGTGCACCACCAGCTGGCCGGCGACAAAGCGCATGTCGACCATGCAGGCGTAGGCCTCGGCGGATTCGCCGACCGTCCAGCGGTCGCCGTCCGGGCGACCCTCGCCCTCGAATTCGCCGACATGCACGATCTCGCTGCCGTCTTCCAGCCTGCCGCCGTACCACGTCGCGGTTCCCGACACCGCCCCTCCGCGCCCGGAGCGATCGCGACGGATCACGATCTCGTTGTCGCCGGCGATCGGCCGCCAGGTGCCGATCCACTCGTCGAGCGCGGGATCGACCGAAGGCGCGTGCGCCACCGTCCCGGTCGGCAGCCAGCCGACCGTCACCTCGCGCTTGCCGAAGTACCAGACGCAGCTCCAGCCGCTCTCGCGTTTCGAGATCAGCACCCGGTCGCCGGGCACCAGATAGGCCTTCCGCACGCATGTCGCGGCGTCCGGACAGCCGTCGTCGTCGCTGCGGAAATGCACGCGCGCACCGGCGGCCTCGATGATCCGTCCGGCCGTGATCGCCTCGATCCGGTCGGTGAACAGGCCGTTGCGGCAGGTGTAGGGCTCGACCGCGGCCGCGACCCCGGGTCCGGACAGCAGCAGCGTCGCGACGATGACGAGCGATGGACGCACCGGATCAGCTCCCGCCCACCGGCGGCGTGATCCCGCGACCGCCGGCCGCCATCGGTGCGGACGCCGCGCGCGGCGTGTCGAGCGTATCGAGCAACTGGATCGCCTCGTGCTCCATGTCGACGATGTAGCCGGCGATGCGGCCGCGGAAATAACGATGGAACATCAGCGCCGGGATCGCCACGATCATGCCGGTGGCGGTGCAGATCAGCGCCTTGCCGATGCCGCCGGCCAGTTGGTTCACGTCGCCGATGCCGCTATCGAGGATGCCCAGGAACATCTGGATCATGCCGACCACCGTGCCGAACAGGCCCAGCAGCGGGCCGGCGGCGGCGATCGTGCCGAGCGTATTGAGGAACTTCTCCATCCGGTGCACCAGATGGCGGCCGACGTCCTCGATGCGTTCGCGGATCTGATCGCGCGGGCGGTGGCGCACGTCCAGCGCGGCGGCCAGCAGCGCGCCCAGCGGCGAGGTGCGGCGGAGCGAATCGATATGGGCTGGGTCGAGATTGCCGCGCGCCGCCCAGGCCCGGACCTCGTCGCCCAACCCGGACGGCAACACGGTCTTGCGACGCAGCGTCCAGAACCGTTCGAGGATGATCGCCAGCGCCGCCACCGTCAGCAGCAGCAGGGGAATCATCGGCCAACCGCCCGCCTTGACCAGTTCCAGCACGTCGCATCCTCCGGCCAGCGGCCGCATGGGTTCAGGAAGTCATTCAGGCACATAGGATAGCCGACCGGCCCGGGCCTGCCTGCCGGCCGCGTCCCACAGCCGGCGATGGCGACCGCGCTCGGTCTCCAGGCGGATGCCATCGGACCCGGTCCGGAAACGCAGGGCGCCGTCGTCGGCGGTGAGCGGCGTGCGCGCGCCGTGGCGCTGCCAGCGGGCCACGATGTCCGGCCTGGGATGATGGAAACGATTGCCGTGGCCGGCGGAGATCGGCGCGTAGCGTGCGCCGGTGGCGGCGACGAAACCGGGGTCCGAAGAGGACGCGCTGCCGTGGTGCGCCACCAGCACGACCGCCGCCCGCAGCGCCACCGGATCGCGCCGCAGCAGATCGCGTTCGACCACATCGCCGATGTCCCCGGTCAGCAGGAACGCCCCGTGCGCGGTCTCCACCCGCAGCACACAGCTCGATTCGTTGCGCAGATACGGGAAATGCGGCGGCGGATGCAGGAAGCGGAAACGCACCTCGTCCCAGACCCAGCCGGTACCGGCGCGGCAATCGCGCAGATCCGGGATTCCGCGCGCCAGACCGCTGTCCTGCGGCGCGTAACGGCGATCGATGGCGAAAGCCGCCGCCACCGCCGCGAAACCGCCGGCGTGATCGTTGTCGCCGTGGCTGACGATCGCGGCATCGAGCCTGCGCACGCCCAGTGCGCGCAGGGCCGGCACCACCGCGCGTTCGCCGGCGTCGAAGCCCTCGGGAATCGCCGGACCCATGTCGAACAACAGCTGATGACGCCGGGTCCGGACCAGCACCGACAGGCCCTGGCCGACATCGAACATCACCAGTTCCGCATCCCCGCGCGACGGCAGCGCGCGATCCGGCCACAGCAGCGGCAGCCACAGCAGCAGGGCCAGCGGCTTGCCGGGCACGCCGCGCGGCAACAGGCACCAGAACGCGGCGAGCAGCGACAGCGGCAACGCCCAGACCGCGGGTTCCGGCAACCACCACAGCGCCAGCGGGCTGTCCGCAAGCCGGGAAAACAGCTGCCAACTCGGCGCGAACACCGCCGCCGCGAGCCGCCACACCGGCGCGCCCCAGCCCGGCTGCAGCGATTCCAGCGCCATGCCCAGCAGCGACAGCGGCACCACCAGCAGACTCCACCAGGGAATCGCGATCAGATTCGCCAGCGGCCCGATCAACGAGGCCTGGCCGAACAGCGCCACGCCCGGCGGCAACAGGCCGACCGTCGCCACCCCCTGCGCGGCGAGGAACTCCCGCAGCGGATGCCCCGCACCCTGCGGCAGGCACCACAGCAGCCACGCAACGCCGCCGAAGCTCAGCCAGAAGCCCGCCGTCAGCACCGACAGCGGATCGAACACCAGCACCGCGGCGAGCGCCAGCGCGAGCGCGTCGATCGGTCGCCAGCCGCGTCGCAGGCAGCGCGCGGCGGCGACGATCGCGATCATCAGCGCGGTGCGCACGGTCGGCAGCGCGAACCCCGCCAGCGCCGTGTAGAACACCGCACCACCGGCCGCCACCAGGGCCACCGCCTGCGGTCGCGGCAGTCGACGCCCCCAGCCGGGACACAGCCACCACAGCGCCCGCGCGATCGCGGCGAACACACCGGCCACGATCCCGACATGGAATCCGGAAATCGCGATCAGATGGGTCAGGCCCGCGGCGCGCAGGCGCGCCCAGTCGTCATCGTCCAGTCCGCGCGTGTCGCCGAGCGCCAGCGCACGCACGAACCGCGCGCCATCGCCGCCGCGCACCGACTGCGCGATCCGCGCCGACATCGCCTCGCGCCAGGCGTCGAGGCCCTGCGGCCGCGCCAGTTCGCGCGCCGAAGCGGGATCGTGTACATACCCGGTGGCGACCAGGCGCTCGACCAGCGCGTGCTTCTCGCCGTCGATCCCGCCCGGATTGCGCAGCCCGCGCGGCGCACGCAATCGGGTCGCGACACGCCAGCGGCTGCCCGCCGCGACGCGCAGCCGCGGCGCGTCGACGGCACCGGGCACGGCGTCGAAATCGTCGTACCACGCCAGGCGCACGCGCCGACCGCGCAAGGCCTGCGGTTGCTGCGGCGCATCGTCCACCCGCAGCACGAACCGGGTGGCGCGCGCCTCGTGCCGCGGCAATTCGACCACCGTTCCGGTCAGCAGGAACTGGGCCCGCTCCAGCGTCGGCGGCCATTGCCGGTCCAGCGCCACCGTCGCGTGCAGACCGGCGAGGACGAAACCGAAGCCGCCCACCGCCAGCCATCGCGCCGACGGTCGTCGCCAGACGAACGCGAGGACGACCACGCCGGCGACGCAGGCGAGCAGACCCCGGCCCGGCGGCTGCGGCAGCGCGAGACAGCCCAGAATTCCCGACAACAGCACGAGAGCGAAGCGCAGATCGACCACGGGCCACGTCCGGACACGGAAGGTCCGTCAGCTTTCCGTGGAATCGACACGGGCGGCATCGGGCGTCATCCCGGTGCGGGGTAGGAAATTCCCGATCGACAACGGATCGACAACGGGCGCCCACGCCGGTCGCGTCGTGCCGATTGACACCCGCCGAGGACGATGGAAGGCTGGGCGCGCCCCGGGAGCGGGCCTGTCGACGAGATGCCACGGACGGTCCGGAGCGCGGCCCGCGACCGCACGCTCGGCACCGGCATGCCGCACGCGGGTTTCATCTTCTTCGCGGACCCCGACATGATCCTGCTGCACCTCCTGTGGATGCTCATCGCCGGTCTGATCGGCGCGCTCATCGCCCGCCTCATCGCCCTCTTCGCGAAGAACGCCCGCTATGCCTACGGCCGGATCCTGCTCGCCGGCGCGGCGCAGACCGGCGTGTGCTGGGCGGCCCGGGAATGGGTCCCTCACGACCTGTCGGTCGTGCTGATCGTGTTGATCTCCGGGATCCTGCTCTACCGCCATCTCGCCCGCGGCCGTTGGCCGTTCTCGATCGGCTTCGCGCTGTTGATGATCCCGGTGATGATCGCGACGATGCGCTTCCTCCGGCCAGCGCTCGCGTCGCTGGGTCTGCTCGACTGAAACCCGCGGCGATGCGGTTGAAAGCGGCGATGACAAGTGTCGATCACCGGCTGAAACCGTTCCCACGCCGACCGGACTGAGGGCCCGCTGAACGCGTCCGCCCCTGCGCTGTCGAAGGCCGCGGAATTCAGCATGGCGTTACCCGCGCGGCCCTAGCGTCCCTTCCGCGCCATTCCGGCGTCCGGAGTCCACCATGCCTCGCATCGCCGCCTCGATCCTCGCCGCCGCCCTGATCGTTCCCATGGCCACCGGCACCGCGTCCGCACAGGACAGTCGCTATCCCGCGCCCGCCCAGGATCGCTACGCCCAGACCGATTCGGCCTATCACGACTATGCCCGGGTGCTGCGTGTCGATCCGGTCCTGCAATCCGGCCATGGCCCGACCCGGGTGTCCTCGGATCACTGCTACAGCGAAGAGGGCTACTACGCCGACAACCGCGATGAGGGTTACGGCGATCGCTACGATGACCGCCGTTACGATGACCGCCGTTACGACGACGGCTACGGCACGCCGACCGGTCGCAACGTCGCCACCGTCATCGGCGGCATCGTCGGCGCCGCGCTGGGCAGCAAGGTCGGCGGCGGTTCCGCCCGCTACGCCACCGCCGCGGTCGGTTCGATGGTCGGCGGCATGGCCGGCCGCGAAGTCTACGAATCGGCCCAGCGCAACAAGCAACCGCCCCGCCGCGCCAGCGTCACCGTCTGCGACCCGATCCGCGACACCGACGACAACCGCTATCAGACCGCAGGCACCAGCGAAGTCAGCGCCTACGATGTCACCTACGAATACGCCGGCCGCGAGTACATCACCCGCACCGCCTATCATCCCGGCGACCGCATCCGCGTCCGCGTGGACGTGCGTCCGGAATAAGCGACTCGCCGCCGTCGGATCCAACGCAGGACGGGGCCCTCGGGCCCCGTCCTTTTTGCGTCCGCAGCCGTCGCGCGCTCAGTGCGCCCCGACGCCCGCGGTCGGATACGCCGACGGATACGGCGACAGCAACGCCAGTTCCTGGCGCTGCAGCTCCGCCCGCAGTTCGTTGGCGATGCGCGCGACCTCGTCGGCGACATGCGGCTGCGGCAGCGCGGCGATCACGGTCGGGAACGCGCCGTTGTAGACCAGCAGATTGGTCTTCTCGATCGGGTCGTGTTCGAGGTTGTACAACTCCCACTCGTCCGGCACCGGCCGTTCGCTCCACGGGTCGCAGTAGCGCACCAGTTTCCACGGCCCCGAGCGCAATGCGCGCACGTGCGCCGGCTGCGGCACCGCGCCGGGCGAGAGCGCGGGCACGTAGGGATGCGCGCCGTCTTCGACCGGCGGCGTGCGCAACAGATCGACCGTGGCCGCGAACACCTCGAACTGCTGCCATGATTTGGTGTTGTGCGGATCGTCGTCGCGCGGCAGCGGCTCGGTGATCATGTCGTCGGTGGCGAACAGCACGCCCTTGCGTTCGTGCCCGTCCGGGCCGATCACCGGACCGCCGCCGTGCCGCAGGATCGGCACGAGATTCGCGCCGGGCAGCGCCGCGGCGAGATGCGTCTTCGACAGATTGCGACGCGCGCGCTCGATGTGTTCGTCGGTGGCGTGCGCCAGCTTCAGCAGGGTCGGCAGGAGGTCGATGTGGCTGGTCTGCGCATCCACCGCGCGCGGCCGGTCACGGTGTTCGTTGAAGCGCGGGCTCGACACCAGCAGCGGCACGTGCACCGCTTCCTGGTACGCGCCGTGCCATTTCTCGATCTGCATGCCGTGCGCGGCGCCGTATTCGCCGTGATCGGACGCGAACACCACGATGGTGTTCTCGCGCAGACCGCTTTCCTCCAGCGTTTCCAGCACGCGCAGGATGTGGCGATCGACCATCGAGATCATGTACGCGTAGTACTGCAGGAAGCCGACGCCGGCGTCGTTCGGGTCCTTCTGCAGCTGGAACGGGATGGCGATGCCGAGCGTCGCCTTCACCGCGTTCTGCAGCACGGTCTGCGGGTCGCCGCCGATGCCCTGCGCGATCGCCAGTCCGGTCGCCGACGCCAGCCCCAGTCCGACCTTGTAGGAAGCGTCGAACTGCGCGCGCGGCTTGTTGTTGGTCAGCAGATCCTCGTCCTGGGTCGGCGAGGCGGTCGCGCAGTCCTGCGACAGCCCGGTGGGATTGAGCGGCACCCGGAACGTGCCCTCGGTCGGGGTCGTGCTGACCGTGCCCCGCGGCGGAACCGGCACCGAACCGCCCGGCCCCACCGGCGACGGCGGCGCGATGACCACCTGCGACGCACCGTCCGGCTGCGGCCAGCTCGGCTGCAGCGCCCGCGGCAGCGTGGGATAGGTCGCGATGTCGTGCGGATTGGTGAACGAACACACCGCAAAGAACGGTGCGATCTGCGGCTGGCGCGGATCCCGCGGCCGGTCCATGCCCTGCTGCGACAGCGCGCGGTTGTAGGGCACGCCCAGCCCGCGACAGTGCAGGAAGGTGCAGGCCAGATCGGCGAACTGGTAATCGCGGAAGGTGCCGAGGTTGTTGATCGACGCGCCGTGCGGCTCCGGCCACGACAGCTCCCAGTCGCCGAAGCCATAGCCCTGCAGGGTGTGCTCCGGCGGCTCGCTGACGTGCCACTTGCCGAAGTAATGCGTGGTGTAGCCCAGTTCGCGGAAGTAGTCGCCCGCGGTCGGCGCGCCGTCGTGGCGCAGCCACGGGAAGTTCGAGGCATCGCCGCTCTTGAACAGACCGTCGGTCTGGGTCACGCCGGTGCGCGGCCCGTACTGCCCGGTCATGATGCTGGCGCGGCTGGGAATGCAGGCCGATTCGGCGATGGTGTGGTCGGTGAACACCGTCGCGTACTCGCGCAGCTTGCAGAACCCGGGGAAATGCTTCGCATACTCGTTGCCTTCGAGACTGCCGACGAACGAGAGAATGGTCTTGATGTCGTTCGCGAACCCGGCGTCGCCATACCCCTTCTCCGGGTAGTACAGCTGATCCACCAGGATCATGAGGATGTTGGGGCGGGTGTCGCGGACCGCCTGGATCGTGTCCCGCAGGCTCTGCTCGTCGTCGGTACCGGTGTCGCCGCTGCCCTGCCCTGTCGTCTGCGCCATCGTGGCTGCTCCCTGTGTTGGATACCGCGTCCTGCCGGCCTCGCGCCGGATGAGCCGGCATCATGCATGCAATGGACCGATGGTCGCCACCGGAGGGGCGCGGCCGGTCCCGGAGGTGGCTTCCGGGGGTGCCGGGGGCCGGCCAAGCCTGCGATAATTCCCGATCTTGGCCCCGTAGCTCAGCTGGATAGAGCGGTCCCCTCCTAAGGGACAGGTCGCACGTTCGAATCGTGTCGGGGCCGCCAGTTCCACGTTTCTTCCCTCTCGAACGACGCCGGCCGCCCCGTCGCGGGCCGCCGGTCAGCACCCAGGAGTTTCCCGATGACCCACCCCGTCCTCACCGCGCTCGGCCTCGGCGCCAACGAATCCGGCACCTATCTCGGCAGCGGGGAATGGTCGAAGACCGCGGACGCGGGCGTGCTGGAACCGGTCAATCCGACCACCGGCGAAGTGCTGGGCCGGGTGCTGGCCTCGTCGCAGGCCGACTACGACCTGATCGTCGAGCGCGCCCAGGCCGCCTACAAGGTCTGGCGCACCACCCCGGCCCCGCGCCGCGGCGAGGCCATCCGCCTCTGCGCCGACGCCCTGCGCACCCACAAGGACGCGCTCGGCTCGCTGGTCGCGCTGGAGATGGGCAAGTCGAAGCCGGAAGGCGACGGCGAAGTGCAGGAAATGATCGACATCGGCGAATTCGCGGTCGGTCTGTCGCGCCAGCTCTACGGCCTGACCATGCACAGCGAGCGCCCGGGCCACCGCATGTACGAACAGTGGCACCCGATCGGCCTGGTCGGCGTGATCTCGGCCTTCAACTTCCCGGTCGCGGTGTGGGCCTGGAACTCGTTCATCGCCGCCATCTGCGGCGACATCACCATCTGGAAGCCCTCGCCGAAGACCCCGCTCTCGGCGATCGCGTCGATGAAGATCTGCAACGACGCGCTGAAGGCCGGCGGTTTCCCGGACATCTTCTTCCTGTTCAACGACGCCGGCAGCGACCTCGCGCAGCAGTTCGTCGACGACAAGCGCATCCCGCTGATCAGCTTCACCGGTTCGACCAAGGTCGGGCGCATGGTCGGCGAACGCGTCGCCCGCCGCATGGGCCGCTCGCTGCTGGAACTGGGCGGCAACAACGCGATCATCGTCGACCCCACCGCCGACCTGAAGCTGGCGATCCCGGCGATCGTGTTCGGCGCGGTCGGCACCGCCGGCCAGCGCTGCACCACCACCCGCCGCCTGATCGTGCACGAAAGCATCTACGCCGACGTGCTGGCCAAGCTCATCACCGCCTACCGGCAGGTGGAAACCAAGATCGGCGACCCGACCGACCCGAAGAACCTGATGGGTCCGCTGAACAGCCGCGACGCCGTCGACGCCTTCCTCGACGCCATCGCCAGGGCGAGGGCCAGCGGCGGCACCATCGAGACCGGCGGCACCGCGATCGACGGTCCCGGCAACTTCGTGCGCCCGGCCATCGTCACCGGCCTGACCAACGATGCCGAGATCGTGCAGCACGAAACCTTCGCGCCGATCCTGTACGTGATGAAGTACGCCACCATCGACGAGGCGATCGACATGCAGAACGCGGTGCCGCAGGGTCTGTCGTCGTCGATCTTCACCACCAACCTCAAGACCGCCGAAGCGTTCCTGAGCGCGGCCGGCAGCGACTGCGGCATCGCCAACGTCAACATCGGCACCTCCGGCGCGGAAATCGGCGGCGCCTTCGGCGGCGAGAAGGAAACCGGCGGCGGCCGCGAGTCCGGTTCGGACGCATGGAAGGCCTACATGCGCCGCCAGACCAACACGATCAACTATTCCGACGCGCTGCCGCTGGCGCAGGGCATCAAGTTCGATCTGTAATCCGGACCGGAACCGCGCCCCCGCATGTACGGCCTCGCCCGCCCCTTCCTGTTCCGCCTCAACGCCGAGCGCGCGCACACGCTCGGCCTGTCGATGCTGGAGACGGCCTACCGCAGCGGGCTCAATCCGCTGCTGACCCGCGGCACGCCGTCGTTCCCGGTGAAGGTGCTGAACATGAGCTTCCCCAACCCGGTCGGTCTGGCCGCCGGGCTGGACAAGAACGGCGCGCACATCGATGCACTGTTCGCGCTGGGATTCGGGTTCGTCGAGGTCGGCACGGTCACGCCGAAGCCGCAGCCGGGCAATCCGAAACCGCGGATGTTCCGGCTGCCGGAACACAAGGCGATCATCAACCGGCTCGGCTTCAACAACGAGGGCGTGGATGCGCTGGTGCGCAACGTCGAGAAGGCACGGCGCAAGGGCGAAGGCCGACTCGGCATCAACATCGGCAAAAACAAGGACACGCCGAACGACGAGGCCGAACGCGATTACGTCCATTGCCTGGACAAGGTCTATCCGTTCGCCGACTACATCACCATCAACATTTCCTCGCCGAACACCGCGGGGCTGCGCGAACTGCAGGAAGAGCAGGCGCTGCGCCGACTGCTGGGCGTGCTGAAGGATGCGCAGGAACGGCTGTGGACGCGCCACGGCCGGCGCGTGCCGATGCTGGTGAAGGTGGCCCCGGATCTGGCCGACGAGGACATCGACGTCACCGCGCGGGTGCTGGGCGACCTGCAGGTCGATGGCGTCATCGCCACCAACACCACGGTCTCGCGGATCGCGGTGCACCAGCACCCGCTGGCGAAGGAAGCCGGCGGCCTGTCCGGCGAACCGCTGATGGCGAAATCGACCGCGGTGCTGCGCATGCTGCGCACCCGGTTGCCGGAGCAGATTCCGCTGATCGGCGTCGGCGGCATCCTCACCGGTGCCGATGCGGTGAAGAAGATGGCCGCGGGCGCGAGCCTGGTGCAGTGCTACACCGGCCTGATCTATCGCGGCCCGGGCCTGATCCACGAATGCGTGGAAGCGATCCGCCGCCGCAAGGAAGCGCCGAGCCGCGGTCATCTGCCGCCGACGATGCCGCGCTGATGGCGATCCGGCAGACCGCACGGGCCCCGTTGCCGAACACTTTCGGCATCGAAGCGCGCGCCGGCGTGCTGATCGAATGCGACGATCCGGCCGATCTGCCGGCGCTGTTCGCCGACACGCTGTACGGCACCCTGCCCCTGATCCTCGGCGGCGGCAGCAACCTGCTGATCGTCGAAGATCCGCGGGTGGCGCTGCGGCTGACCGCACGCGACATGCGCATCCTCGAAAGCCGCGACGGCCATGTCCGGGTCCGCGCCGATGCCGGCGTCGAATGGAACGCCTTCGTGCTGTGGACGCTGGCGCAGGGGTGCGCCGGGCTCGAGAATCTCGCCCTGATCCCGGGCACGGTCGGCGCCGCGCCGATCCAGAACATCGGCGCCTACGGCGTGGAAGTCGGCGAACGCATCGTCGCGGTCGAGGCCTTCGAGCGCGACACCGGCGCCTTCCGTCGTTTCGACGCCGAGGAATGCGCGTTCGCGTATCGCGACAGCGCGTTCAAGCGCGCACCGGACCGCTGGCTGATCGTCGCGGTGGAATTCTCGCTGCCGCTGGCCGCGGACCAGCCGCCGGAATCGTTGAAACTCGACTACGCGGGCATCCGCGACGAGCTGACGGCGATGGGCGTCGCCAAGCCCGGCGCGCACGACGTGGCCGAAGCGGTCAGTCGCCTGCGCAGGCGCAAACTGCCCGACCCCGACGTGATCGGCAACGCCGGCAGCTTCTTCAAGAATCCCGTCGTGCCGGCGATGCAGGCCGAAGCCCTGCTCATCCGTCACCCCTCGCTGCCGGTGTTCCGCGCCGACGACCCGGGCATGCGCAAGCTGTCCGCAGCCTGGCTGATCGAACAATGCGGCTGGAAGGGCGCACGCGCCGATTTCGGGTCCGGCGATGCCGGTGTCTCCGACAGGCACGCGCTGGTGCTGGTCAACCACGGCAAGGCGAACGGCGTCGAGTTGCTCGCGCTGGCGCGGAACATCGCCGACAGCGTGCGCACACGTTTCGCCGTGGCGATCGAACCGGAGCCGCGCATCGTCGGCGCGCGCTGGTGAGCGGCGGGACGATGCGCCACCCGGTCGCGATCGTCAGATCCCCCGCGCCCGCGCTCGCCGAACACTGCGAACTGACCTTCCTCGAACGCAGCGCGATGTCCTTCGAGCGTCTGCAGCGCCAGCACGAGGACTACCGCGCCGCACTCGCGGCCGCCGGTGCGGAGGTGCATCGGCTCGACGCTCTCGACGGTCTGGCGGACAGCGTCTTCGTCGAGGACGCGGCGGTGGTGCTCGACGGGATCGCGATCCTGACCCGGCCCGGTGCGGCCTCACGGCAGGCCGAACCCGATGCGATCGCCGCCACGCTGTCGGCCCATCGGCGGATCGAACGGATCGTCGCCCCGGGCACGCTCGAAGGCGGCGATGTGCTGCGGATCGGTCGGACGCTGTACGTCGGATTGACCTCCCGGACCAACCGCGCCGGCCTCGAACAGCTCGACGCGCGGGCGCGGCCGCACGGTTACCGCGTGGTCCCCGTGACCGTCCACGGCAGCCTGCATCTGAAGACCGCCTGCACCGCGCTCGCCGACGACACGCTGCTGATCCATCCGGACTGGATCGATCCATCGCCGTTCGCCGATCTCGCGCGGATCGCGGTCGACGACGACGAACCGTTCGCGGCGAACGTGCTGCCGATCGGCGACGCGCGGATCGTCAACGCAGCCTACCCCCGCACCCGCGAGCGGGTGGAGGCGTTCTGCGCGCGCAACGGACTGCGGGCCATCGCGGTCGACATTTCCGAATTCGGCAAGGCCGAGGCCGGACTGACCTGCATGAGTCTGATCTTCGACGGCGCGACGCCGGACGCGCACCGGTGATGCGGCCGCGATCCCAGCACCTGCGCGCGGCGCTGCTGATGCTGGGCAGCACCGTGTTCTTCGGACTGATGGCGATCGCGATCCGGCTCGCGTCCGAGACCCTGCACACCTTCGAGATCGCGTTCTTCCGCAATTTCTTCGGGCTCGCCGCGGCGCTGCCGTTGCTGCTGCGGCATGGGCCGGATCTGCTGAAGACCTCGCAGTTGCCACGGTATCTGCTGCGCTGCGCGATCGGCGTGCTGTCGATGCTGTGCGGATTCTGGGCGATCGGCCATCTGCCGCTGGCACAGGCGGTCTCGCTGTCGTATTCGACACCGATCTTCGTCACCATCGCCGCGGTGCTGTTCCTGCACGAGCAGGTCCGCGCGCGACGCTGGGCCGCGGTGGCGCTGGGCTTCATCGGGGTGATGATCATCGTGCGCCCGGGGACCGACGGCTTCAGCACCGGCACGCTGGTGGCGCTGGCGGCTGCGGTGCTCAGCGGCATCGTGTCGATCCAGATCAAGCAACTCTCCCGCACCGAACCGGCCGACCGCATCGTGCTGTTCACCACCCTGCTCTGGGTGCCGATGTCGTTGTTGCCGGCATTGACCGTCTGGGAGTGGCCGCGCGGGATCGCGTGGGTCTGGGTGATCGCGGCGGGCTTCCTCGGCACCGGCGGTCACATGCTGTGGACGCGCGCACTGAAACTGGGCGACGTCTCGGCGCTGACCCCGATCAGTTTCATGCAGTTGCCGATCGTCGCGATCGCCGGCTGGCTGCTGTTCCAGGAACCCGTGGACCGCTGGACCGCGATCGGCGCCGGCGTGATCTTCGCCGCGAACGCTTACATCGCGCACCGCGAAGCGCGACTGGCGCGGCACGCGGCCACCTCTGCGCCGGTCGAGGCCGCCAAGCCGGGCGAATGACCGCTGGCCAATGACAGCCAGCGAATGACAAGCGGCGAATGACAGGGCCTCGCGGCATCGCGGGCGTGCTGCGACGCAACACCCTCCCGCGCGATGTCCAGCGCCCACCGCACCGCATTGACCACCGCATTGACCGCACTCCGGGGCGGGTGTACATCAGGGCGTCGACCCGGCAACCCCGGGGCGCACGGTGCGATGCAGGGGGCATCGCAGGCCACGTTCGAGACATGGTCTCGAAGCCGTCCAACCCGACAAGGAGCGTGATACCCATGATCGCATCGATCCGATCCACCGATGTGCGGACACCCCGCATCCGCAGTCCGCTGCTCGCCGCCGCGCTCGCCACCGCTCTGGTGGCGCTGCCCGTCCAGGCCGAGGAAGGCGACTACTCGTTCTGGCAAACGCTGGCGAATCTGGTGAGTCCGCCGAAGGCGGACAACAAGGTCACCGCCGCGCAGCGCACCGGCGACTATCCGCTGCTGTCCAACCCGTCCGGCTACGACGACGGTTTCAATCCGGGCGCGTACAGCAGTTGGCAGACGGTCCGGCTCGCACCGGAGACCGGCGCGGTCTGCGGCAACGGGTCGCCGTACAAGTTCTTCGTCAATCGCGTCGCGAATACCCGCAACACGATCATCTACATGGAAGGCGGCGGTGCCTGCTGGGATTACCCCAGTTGCACCGGGCAGACCGGCGTGCGCGGCGCGCGCAATCCGAACGGAATTCCCGACGACTACATGAGTCTGCTGAATCCCGGCGCGAGTCTGGCCAGCCCGTTCGTGACCCGGATCAGCCC
>JAYRTK010000031.1:0-17204 GCA_041919595.1 Lysobacteraceae bacterium | reverse complement strand
GGCGATTGTTTTTCAAATACTTAGCCGCGTCAACCCCATTACAATGGGAAGATGAACACACCGTTGCCCGAAATCCGCCTCCGGAACACCTGGACCTCCCGCCACCCCTGGATTTTCCAGAAACTGGTGGAGAAACCCGTCCAGAGGCCCAAGCCGGGCAGTCTGGTCGAGGTGGTGGGCCCGGACGGCGCCTGGCTGGGCCGAGGCTTCTACAACGGGCATTCGCGGATCGCGATCCGCCTGCTCGAACGCGATGCGGACGTGCCGGTCGATGCCGACTGGTTCGCGGCGAAGATCGCCGAGGCCGTGCGCCTGCGTCGCGAGGTGCTGAAGCTGGACGAGGTCAGCAACGCCTGGCGCGTGGTGCACAGCGAGGGCGATGGCCTCAGCGGCCTAGTGGTGGACCGCTACGGCGATCTGCTGGTGGTCGAATACTTCAGCGCCGGCATGTTCCGTTACCGGGAGTGGATCTACGCCGCCCTCAGGGCGCAATTTCCCGGCTGCCGCTTCCACGCCTTCGCCGATGAGCACGTGCAGAAGCAGGAGAGCTTCGATTTCCGTGGTTCCGAGCCCGCCGCGCCCGCGATCATCACCGAATACGGCGTGAAATTCCGCGCCGATCCCGCCGGCGCGCACAAGACCGGGTTCTTCGCCGACCAGCGCGAGAACCGCGAATGGCTGTCGCACCAATGCGCCGGAAAGCGCGTGCTCGATCTGTGCTGCAACACCGGTGGTTTCGGCGTGTATGCGGCGGCGCGCGGCGCCACCGAAGTGGTCGGCATCGACATCGACGAAGCGGTGATCGAGATCGCGAAGGGCAACGTGAAGCTCAACCTGCCGTTCGAGAGCGGTGTGCGCCCGCGCTTCGTCCAGGCCGACATCTTCCCGTGGCTGCGCGATGCGGCGAACAACGGCGAACGCTTCGACGTCGTGATCCTCGACCCGGCGAAGATGACCCGCGACCGCGAACAGGTGATTCCGGCGCTGAAGAAGTACCTCGACATGAACAAGCTGGCGATGGGCGTGGTGAAGCCCGGCGGCCTGTTCGCGACCTTCTCCTGCACCGGTCTGGTCAGCGAGGAGCAGTTCCTCGACATGCTGCGCCGCGCCGCGTTCTACGCGGGCCGCACCGTGCAGGTGCTGAAGGTCTCCGGCGCCGGCGCCGACCACCCGTGGCTGACCGACGTGCAGGAAAGCCGTTACCTGAAGGCGGTGTTCTGTCGGGTGGTGGACTGACGCCGCCGCCGCCGCGGGTACACTGGCGGCATGCCCGAGACCGACCTTCTGCTGCTCCTGTTGCTGATCGCGACCGCGATCGCCCTCGTCCTGCTCGTCGTTCTGCTGCTGCGTCGGCCCGAGGCCGCGCTGGAGCGACTGCGCGGGCGGATCGAGGACGCGCTGCGCGAGGAGCAGCGCGCGGGACGCGGTGAACTGCGTCAGCAACTGGACAGTCTGGCGTTGACCCAGGGGCAGCGGATCGAGGACTTCGGCCGCAGCCTCGGCGATCTGACCGTGCGCACCGATGCGCGGCTGGACGAACTGCGGCTGGCGCTCAACGATGATGCGCACAAGGCGCGCCTGGAACTCTCCACGGGCCAGGCCCAGTTCGCGGATGCGCTCGGCGCGCAGTTGCGTGAGCTCACCGACCGCAACGAGCAGCGGCTGGGCGAACTGCGCGTCACCCTCGAACAGAAACTGCGCGAGCTGCAGACCGGCAACGAGGCGAAACTCGAACAGATGCGGGCGACCGTCGACGAGAAGCTGCAGTCCACGCTGGAAACACGGTTGACCGAGAGTTTCGGCAACGTCGCGCAGATGCTGGTGCAGGTGCATCAGGGCCTGGGCGACATGAACAAGCTGGCGTCGGATGTCGGTGGCCTGCAGCGCGTCCTCACCAACGTGAAATCGCGCGGCATCTTCGGCGAAGTGCAATTGGCGGCGCTGCTGGAGCAGGTGTTCGCGCCGGATCAGTACGCGGCCAACGTCAAGACCGTGCCCGGCCGCAACGAAGCGGTCGAATTCGCGGTGCGGTTTCCCGGCTCGGAGCGCGATGCGCCGGTGTGGCTGCCGATCGACGCCAAGTTTCCGCGCGAGGACTACGAGCGCTTGCTGGATGCGCAGGAGTCGGGGGATGTCGAGGCCGCGCGTGCGGCCGGCGATGCGCTCGAGCGTCAGGTGCGCAAGCAGGCGCGCGAGATCCGCGACAAATACGTTTCGCCGCCGCACACCACCGAGTTCGCGATCCTGTTCCTGCCGACCGAAGGCCTGTACGCCGAGGTTCTGCGCCGCCCCGGGCTGGTGGAGGCGCTGCAGCGCGATCTGCGGATCGCGGTGGCCGGCCCGACCACGCTGCTGGCGCTGATGACCAGCTTCCAGATGGGCTTCCGCACGCTTGCGATCCAGGAGCGTTCCAGCGAAGTCTGGCGCACGCTGGGCGCGGTCAAGACCGAGTTCGCGAAGTTCGGCACGGTGCTGGATGGCGTGAAGAAGAAGCTCGACGAAGCCAGCAACAAGATCGAGGAAACCAGCGTGCGTTCGCGCGCGCTCGGCCGGAAACTCCGCGAGGTCGAAGCGCTGCCCGCGGGCGAAGCGCAGAAACTGCTGGGCGATGCGGCCGCGGACGACGACGACGCGGGCGAAGGTCCGTCGTCGGCGTCGTAGCCCGCGCTATGCGTCCTTAGTCGGTCGACTGCATCGCGACGCTGCTCAGGGCGCGTCTGGCGTCGGCATCGCGTCGATCGGGACGGTGGGATTGGCTTCCTCGCGCAGATATTCCGGCAGGGACTCGTCGGTCTCGTCGGTGCGATCGCCGAAGATCTGGTAGTTGCGCCGCTGCAGCCAGGCGTCGCGCACGAGCGCGTAATCGTCGGCCGCGCCTTCGCGCATGCGGTCGACGCTCAGCAACTGGGTGCGCACGTCGACCAGCTGCAGGCCCTGCAGGAACACCCGCAGCTTGTCATCCTCGATCGGCCGGATCGGCGACAGCGGGGCGTCGCCGGCCATGCCGAGGGCGTCGCGGAGGGTGCGCGGGCCGAACAGCGGCAGTTCGACGTAGCGGGATTTCTTCCAGCCCCAGACGCCGAGGGTCTGGCCGAAATCCTCGCTGCGGTTGGGGATTTTCGCCGAGGTGGCCGGATCGAACAGCCCGCCGATGCCGAGCGTGGCGTTGAGCAGGAAGCGTCCGGCCGATTGCCCGGCCTGCTTCGGCTTGCCCTGCAGCAGGGCGTTGAGGGCGCTCACCGGCTGACCGAGGTTGTGGAAGAAGTTGCTCACGCCCAGGCGCACGGGGCGCGGCACCGCCTTGACGTAGGCGTTCGCGAGCGGTTTCGCCACGCGCCGGTCGACCACGTCGTTGAGGCGATGCACGCGGCGGTTGTATTTCTCCCACGGGTCGTAGCTCGTGGGCAGCGTCGCCGGTTCGGGCAGGGTCGGATCGGCGATGGGGTCGTAGACCTCCGGCGCCTGTGTGCCGTAGATGGCGGCGAAGTCCTGTTCCGCGCTGGTCGGCAGCAGCGAGGCCGGTGGGGCGTCGGCGATGACTTCGCCCGTGCCTTCGACGACCTGGGGCGCGCTGTCGGTCGCGCTGCCCGTGGCGGCTGAGGCATCGGCCGCGACGGCGGTATCGTCGACGGCCGGTTCGGAGGAGGCGACGATGACGGCCGGTGGCGGCGGCGCGTCGCGCGTCGCGGCCTGATGGGCGCAACCGCTGGCGAGGAGCACGGCGGCGAGCAGGGCCGCCCGGGGGAGGAGGCGATGCGTGTTCATGGCGCGAGTCTAGCCCTTGCGGTCATGGTGGTGGGGCGCCGTCGCGATCGCGGACGAAGGTCAGATCGTGGCCGAGCCGGTAGGCGCCGCGGAGATCGGCGAAGCCTTCCGGGTCGCCATCGATCGCGACCCCGCCGCAGCGGGTGGCGAGCAGCGAAAGCAGGGCCAGACCGGCGCTGTCGATGTGTTCGACCGCGCGCAGGTCGAAGCGCTTCACGCCCCGCAGGTCGGCGGGCAGGCGGTTCCAGCAGCCGGGCACGGCATCGCGCACCAGCGGTCCCTGGAACCGCAGGGTGTCGCCGTCCGCGACGAGGGTGCAGGCGACGCTCACTTGCCGGCGTCCGCCTTCAGTTGTCCGTTGCGCAGTTCGGTCGCGACCTGGCGGATCGACTTGCGCTGCAGTTCGGCGTCGAACTGGCTGCGGAAGGTCTGCACGTAGGACACGCCCTCGACCATCACGTCGAACACCTTCCACTGCGTGCCGGTCTTGCGCATGAAATAGTCGACCGGAATCGGTTCGCCGCCCTGGCGCAGGAATTCGCTGTAGACGCGGATGCCCTGGCCCTGCGGCAGAGCCTTTTCGGATTTCACGCGTACCCGCAGCTGGGTGTTGAAATCCAGCAGCGAAGAGCCGTAGCGCTGCATCAGGTTGTCGGCGAGCGCGTCGGCGAACAGCTTCACGTCTTCTTCGGCGGCACCGCGGGCGTGGCGGCCCAGCACCAGTCGCGCGGCGTAGTCGCGATCGAACATCGCGTTGAATTCGGTGTTGATGAACTCGCGCAGCGCGGCGCGGTTCTTCTGGAACTCGCCGCGACGCTTCTCCAGCGTGGTCAGCACGCGCTGGCTGTTGTTGAGCACGAGCTGGCTGGGCGAGCCCTGCATGTTCGCCGATGCCGGTACGGCGCGCGCCGGTGCGGGCTGCTGGGCATGGCCGGGCAGTGCGACGAGCAGCGCGGCGGCGAGCAGCGCCGCGGGCAGACAGGCGGTGGAGGCGGGAGTCTTCGTGGTCATGGGGTCGGATTCTCACCGGTGGGGGTGGTGTCGGAAGACGGGTTGGAATCGTCGGCGTCCTTGTTGGTTCCGCCGCCGGGGCCGCCGAAGATGTACTTCCCGGCCATCTGGATCAGGTCCACGGCCGGCGACGTGAACGCGATCTCGTCGCCGGGCTTGAGCGTCTGCGGGTCGCCGCCGGGCTGCAGGCCGACATAGCTTTCGCCGAGCAGGCCGCCGGTGAGGATGCTGGCCGAGGTGTCGATCGGCAGGTCCTTGTAGCGGCTGTCGATGTCGAGCACGACCACCGCGTCGAGCTTCTGCGGATCGAGCGAGATCGTCGCCACCTTGCCGATCGGAACGCCGCCGATCTTCACCGGCGCCATCGGCCGCAGTTGTCCGAGGTTGGTGAAGCGGGCTTCGAGCGTGTAGGTGTCTTCGCCGAAACCGAACTTGCCGTTGGTGGAGGCGATCGCCAGCACCAGCAGCGAGCCGAGGGCCAGCAGCAGAAAGGCGCCGACGGCGAATTCGAGACGGGGACCGCGAGTACTCATGACGGTGGGACCTCGGAAGGGAACGACGCGCGCCGTCGGCGCACGCTCATCGGAACAGGAATGCGGAGAGGACGAAATTGAACATCAGCACCAGCAGCGAGGCGTTCACCACCGCGCGGGTGGTCGCCACCGAGGTGCCTTCGATGGTCGGTTCGGCGTGATAGCCCACGTACGAGGCGACCAGCGCCGCGGTGCCGCCGAACACGGCGGACTTCAGGAAGGCGGGCAGGAAATCGTCCTGGAAGTCGACCGCGTCCTTCATGACCTGCCAGAAGGCGCCGTTGTCGATGCCCAGCACCTGCACGCCCTCGAACCAGCTGGCGGCGAACGCCAGGGTGCAGAAGAACGCGGTCAGCAGCGGCACCGTGAGCACCGCCGCCCAGAACCGCGGCGCGACCGCCTTGCCGACCGGATCGATGCCCATCAGGCCGAGCGCGGTGATCTGGTCGGTGGCGCGCATCAGTCCGAGTTCGGCGGCGATCGAGCTGCCGGCGCGGCCGATGAACAGCAGTGCGGTCAGCACCGGGCCGAGCTCGCGGTACATGCCGAGGCCGATCAGGAAGCTGATCTGGTTGCCGGCGCCGTAGGTCTGCAGCGAACGGAAGCCGAGCAGGGTGATCGACAGGCCGACGAAGGCGCCGCCGACCACGATGATCGGCAGGGTGCGTGCGCCGATCTTGTAGATCTCGCGGGTGAGTTCGGCCCAGAAGTCGCGCGTCGGACGGCTGGCGCGCAATACCGCGAAGGAGAACAGGCCGGCGCGGCCGATCCCGCGGATCGTGTCGGCGATGGCCATCACGCGGCCTCCGGGCGTTCGGCGGCATCGAACGGAATCGGCCCGTCGGGCTCGCCGCGGAGGAACTGGCGCACCAGCGGATCGGCGGAGGTCTCCAGCTCCGACGGCGTGCCTTCGAAGACGATGCCGCCGTTGGCGATCACCACCGTGCGGTCGGCGATCGGCAGGGTCTCGTGGACGTGATGGGTGACGATCAGGCTGGTCAGGCCGAGGCTGGCGTTGAGCCGGGCGATCAGGCTCATGATCACGCCGCTGGCGATCGGGTCGAGCCCGGTCAGCGGTTCGTCGTAGATCATCAGCGGCGGGTCCAGCGCGAGCGCGCGGGCGAGCGCGACCCGGCGCGCCATGCCGCCGGAGAGTTCGCGGGGGTAGAGATCGGCCGCGGCGCGCAGTCCGACCGCATGCAGTTTCATTTCGACCAGATGGCGGATCACCGGCGGCGGCAGGGCGGTGTGGGTGCGCAGCGGCAGGGCCACGTTTTCGGCCGCGGTGAGGTCGGTCAGCAGGCCGTTGCCCTGCAGCAGTACGCCGATGCTCTTGCGCAGTTCCAGCAGTTCGCGCTTGTGCCGGGGGACCGGACGGCCCAGCACTTCGACGTGGCCGGCGGCGGGCTCCAGTTCTCCGGTCAGGGCCGACAGCAGTGTCGATTTGCCGCAGCCGGAGGGCCCGAGGATGGCGGTGATGCTGCCCCGCGGCACGACCAGGTCGATGTCGCGCAGGATCGTGCGCGCACCGCGATCGAGGCGGAGGCCGGAGACATGGACGGCGGCGGGAGAGGTGGGCATCAGGCGGGACTGGGGAATTCGAAGGCCGCAAACCCGTTCAGGATGGCGGCCGCAGGCTGAATCGAGCGGGAGTGAGGGCGGAAGCGGGGCGCTGGACCGGGCCGTTCGGCTGGATCCTCGAACCGGTTCGAGGGACGTCATTGTCGCCGTCCGGCCCGGGCTTGTCTGCGATCCGGTCGCGATGCTGCGTCCCGCGGACGCTCCCGGGACGCTTGTGCGGCGGCGGCCCAGCGGCGAGGATGTCGCGCCGCTGCCCGATCGCGCAGCACAGGGGCCGGGGGCCGCACGACGATGGAACTGTTGACGCTGGAGCATTTCGCCGGCTGCGTGAACGAGACGTTCACCGCCGCACTCAACGACATGACCGTGGAGTTCGTCCTGGTCGAGGCGCGGCCGATCGAGACGCCGACGCGCAACCCGATGCGGGCCCCGTTCTCGCTGCTGTTCCGCAATACCTCGCCGATCCTGTTCCCGCAGCAGATCTACGCCATGCGCCATCCGCGGGTGGGCGAGGCCGGGATTTTCCTGGTGCCGGTGGCCCAGGAGCGCGCCGGGTTCCTGTACCAGGCGGTCTTCAACTGACGTCGCGCGGGGAGGAGGGCGTCTGCCCCGTGGGAGCGCCGGTCCATCCGGCCTGTCCGGCGGTGCCGTTCGCGACGGGCGCCCAGCGCATCGGGCGATACCCGTTCTCCGCGTTTCCGCCCACGAAGCCGAGGCGTTCGTAGAGCCGGCGCGCGCCGGGATTCGATGTGGACACATGCAGGCGCATGCCGCGACCGAGCGCGGCCGCTTCCGTCTGGCTCTGTCCGATCAGCGCTGCGCCCACGCCCTGTCCGCGCAGGTGCGGGAACAGGCTGATGTCGACGATCAGATGGTCGGGCGCGACCCGTTGCAGGTAGTAGCGACCGGCCGGCCGGCCGTCCTGTTCGATCGCCAGGAAATCGCTGTCGCCGAAGTGCGCGAGGTAATGCCGGTGCTGCAGCGCGAACTGCTGGTCGAGAAAACTCCGCTTCGCGATCTCGGGCCAGGACACGGTGGCCATTTCCGCGGCACGGGTGCTGGCGTACAGATCGCGCAGCCACGGCAGATCGTCGTCGCACAGTCCACGCAGCGAAAACCCGCGTCCGGCGAGGGACGCGGGCGTCTGCATGCGGTCGGGCCGTTCCTCCGGGAACGGCGCCAACCGTGGCGGCATCGCCACCGTCATGTCACGGGAACGACGGATAGATGCCCTGCAGGGCGATGCAGAAGTTGATGCCCAGATACGGCTGCTGGTTTTCGTGCGGGAGGCCGCCGCCCTGGCTGGGGCTGAGCATGTTCGGTGCCAGCTGGGTGTTCACCGGAGTCGTGATGTAGGTCTTGGACGTGGTGCTGGTCGCGAGGAATGACAGGCCGCCGTTCGTGACCGGCTGGTGCGAACCGCTGCCGGAGGCCGTTTGCGAATAGGCGTTCACGTTGTGGTTGTGCTGCGGGATCTGGTTCGACGTCAGGGTGACCGTGTTGACGCCGAAGCTTTGACCGAGTGAGCGCGGCGTCAATCCGGAGCCGTAGCCCTGTTGGCAGCCGGCGCGGCCGGCGAAGTTCGGCAGCTGGAAGGTGGTCTGGCCGTTGCCGCCGTAGATGGTGCCGATCAGCGAGAACAGCGCGGTGTTCTGCGAGATCGGCAGGGTGGCGCCGTTCGCGAACGCCCAGCCCCGCGGGTTGAAGTTGAATCCGAACAGCTGGATTTCGCCGATGTACGGTTGCGTCATGAGTTGGTTCCTCCGATGAGGGAGACCGCGTGCGCGCATACGTGCGATCGCGTCGCGGCCGCGCCTGCGTGGCGCTGTGGAATGGAGATGCGGGTCTGCGCGCGGCTCAGCCCTGCGACGGGAAGATGCCCTGGGTGGCGATGCAGTACTGCACCGTCAGCGTCGGCATGCAGTTCTCGTGCGGCTGGCTGCCGCCCGCCATGCTCACCATCTGCGTCGACATCGCCGCTGCGTTGTTGCCGGTGATGGTGTTGACATAGAAGGTGTCGCCGGTGACGGCGCCGGGCAACAGGCCGGTGCCGGGCGTGGTCGCAGTGGCGGCGCCGGTCGTGGCGACCATGGTGTGGGTATGCGCGGGCATCTGGGTCGGCAGCACCGTGACCGTTTCGGTGCCCGCCCTCTGCCCGAGCACGTAGGTGCTCAGTCCGGGGCCGGTTCCCTGGTGGATGGGCAGGCGTCCGCGCAGGTCGGGAACGGCGAACGTGGTCTGGCCGTCGCCGCCGTAGGTCGTGCCGATCAGGGCGAACAGTGCGTCGTACTGGGAGATCGGCAGCAGGCTGCCGTCGCAGGCCTGCCAGCCGTTGGGGGCGCCGCGGGTGCCGAACCCGAACATGCGGATCTCGCCGATATAGGGTGTACTCATGAAACATTACTCCGGAGGTTGAGGGGACGGTCGCGCCGCTGCGGCGCGTGGCGTCCCGTGTCCATGGCCTGCGCGCTCAGTTGCGCGACGGGTAGATGCCGCTCAGCGCGATGCAGAAATTGATCACGCTGTAGGGCTGGAGGTTCGGATGCGGCTGGTTGCCGCCGGAGGGCGTGACGCTGGCCGGGTTGAGCGGGACCAATGCGCCGTTCGACGCCGCATAGATCGAAATCGCGCTGCCGCTGGTGTTGTTGCTGGTCGCGAAAAGGCGGTTGGAGGGCGGACGGCTGTCGCCGTTGGTGGTCGAGGCGTTCACGCTGTGGCCATGCGCCGGCAGATTGGTGCTGAGCAGGGTGACGTTCTCGACGCCGGCGGACTGGCCGATCTGGACCGATGGCGGCTGCCAGCTGGGATCGACCGACGAGGCGTAGCCGATCGGCGTGCGGCTGCGCAGGTCCGGCAGCGCGAAGTTGGTCGTGCCGTTGCCCCCGTACTGCGTCCCCAGCAGCGAAAACAGGGCCTGATTCTGGTTGATCGGCAGCAGTTGACCGTTGCTCAGCGCCCAGAACTTCGGCGCGAAACCGAAGCCGGCCATCATCACCTGGCCGATGAAAAATTCGCTCATCGTGATCCTCCCCTTGGATGGTTGGCGCGACGCCTCGTGCGCCGCGCGGGCCTACTCTGAACCTCCGATCCGCGCCCGGCAATACCGTACGCGACGGTACGGAAAGGCCTGTCGAAGGGGGATGAGAATGAAAATTCTGTGCGCGTTGACGCATTTGGTGCCATCATCCGCCCCGATGTGGGCGGATGTCGTGTCCCCGCCCGGGGGCGGACGACGTTTGCTGTCGGCGACGGCCACCGGATGACCGGCGGCCTCGCGAATGATCGTGGGTCGCGTGCGGTTCCGCTCGCACGCGTGGGCCATCCAGGGGAGCAGGGACATGCAACAAGGTTCGGGTCTTTTCGCGCGTCGTCGTATCGGTGCGCTGTCGTTTCTGTTTGCAGTGCTCGGCCTCCTGTGGCCAATGCTCGGATCGGCACAGACCTCCACGTTCTGTCCCACGCCGCTCACCGCGACGGTGTCCTGGGGCGCTTCGGTCTCGGTCAACGTCAGCACTTGCGACGGTGACTTCGATGCGGGTGTGAGCGGTCCGTTCGCGCCCCTTCCCGTCCACGGCAACGTGACGGTCGGCCCCAACAGCGGCGGCGTCCAGTTCATCACCTACGCGCACAACGGCAGCACGCCCGTGGGCGGCGGCAGCGACACGATCTGGTTCGAGGACGAAAACAACCAGACCATCCGGATCAACATCACGATCACGGCGCCGACGTCCCCGATCACGGTCTCCCCGGCGTCCCTGCCGACGCTCACCGCCGGCACGCCGTTCTCGCAGACCCTGACGTCGGCCGGTGGTCTGGCGCCCTACACCTATGCGCTCCAGAGTGGCACCTTGCCGGTCGGTCTCAGCCTGACCGGTGGTGGCGTCCTCAGCGGTACGCCGACCCAGCGCGGTGGATATGCCTTCACGGTCCGCTCGACCGATGCGACGACGCCCACGGCGCAGTTCGTCGACAAGGGCTACACGGGTACGGTGCAGAACCCGACCCTGACCCTCTCCACCACCGCCGGCACCGCGATCCAGGGCGCTCCGTTCTCGCAGACCCTGTCGACCACCGGTGGCATCACGCCGCACGTCTACACCCTTGAAACCGGCACGTTCCCGGCCGGCATCAGCATTTCGACCGCCGGCGTCGTGAGCGGCACCACCGCCGCCGCCGCGGGGAACTACACCGTCACCCTGCGCGTGACCGATGGCAGCACCGGTCCCGGGGTCTACTTCGAGCTCGAAAGCTACACGCTCACGGTCAGCCCGCCCCCGGCCGTCACCATCGCGGTCGCGCCGGCGTCGGTCAGTGAGGATGGCGCGACCAACCTCACCTATACCGTCACCCGCAGCCTCAACCTGACCTCGCCGACGGTGGTCAGTCTGGCCATCGGCGGCACCGCCACCAACGGCACCGACTACGCCACCATCGGCACCACGGTGACGATCCCCAGCGGTGCGACCACCGCCACGGTCGTCGTCGATCCGACCGTCGACGGCACCGTCGAGGCCGACGAATCCGTCATCCTGACCGTCATCGCCGGTACCGGTTACACCGTGGGCGCGCCGGCCAGCGTCACCGGCACCATCATCAACGACGATGTGCCGACTGCGACGATCAGCGTCTCCCCGGCCGCGGTGGCCGAGGACGGCGCCCCGAATCTGGTCTACACGGTCACGCTGAACCAGGTGAATCCGGGTGTCGCGACGACGATCAACTACACGATCGGCGGCACCGCGGCCAACGGCACCGACTACACGACGATCGCCTCGCCGCTGGTCATTCCCGCCGGCAACACCACCGGCACGATCACGGTCAACCCGACCGTCGATGCCACCATCGAAGCCGACGAGACCGTCACCCTGACCCTCGGCGCCGGCGCCGGCTACACCGTCGGCGTGCCGAACAGCGCCACCGGCACGATCCTCAACGACGATCTGCCGAACCTCACCATCAATGACGTCACCGTCAACGAAGGCAATGCCGGCATCACCAACTTCACCTTCACGGTGAGCCTGAGCGCGCCGGCCGGTCCGGGTGGCGTGAGCTTCAACATCGCCACCGCCAACGCCACCGCCACGGCGGGCGTCGATTACGTCGCGCAGTCACTGACCGGCCAGACCATTCCGGCCGGCAGCAGCACCTACACCTTCACGGTGCTGGTCAACGGCGACCTGCTCAACGAGCCGACCGAGACCTTCTTCGTCAACGTCACCGGCGTGACCAACGCGATCGTGGTCGACGGCCAGGGCGTGGGCACCATCACCAACGACGATCCGCTGCCGAGTCTCTCGATCGACGACGTCGCCGTGGTGGAAGGCAACGCCGGCACCGTCAACGCGGTGTTCACGGTGACCCTGAACGCGGCCAGCGGCCAGACGGTGACCGTGAATTACGCCACCGCCGACGGCACCGCCGTCCAGCCCGCCGACTACACCAACACCAGCGGCACGCTGACGTTCACCCCGGGTCAGATCACCCGCACCATCACGGTGCCGGTGGTCGGCGAAACGGTTCCGGAGGCGAACGAGACCTTCTTCGTCAATCTCAGCGGCGCCACCAACGCCACCATCGCCGACAACCAGGGCGTCGGCACGATCACCAACGACGACGTGCCGGTGACGGTCAGCCCCGCCAGCCTGCCCAACGGCTCGGTGGCCGCGGTCTACAACCAGACGATCACCGCCAGCGGCGGCACCGGTCCGTACGGCTTCGCGGTCACCGCCGGCGCATTGCCGGCCGGGTTGACCCTGTCGCCCGCTGGTCTGCTGAGCGGCACGCCGACCGCGGGCGGCACCTTCAACTTCACCATCACCGCCACCGACAGCAGCGCCTTCCCGGGTCCGTTCGCGGGCAACCAGGCCTACACGCTCACCATCGCGCCGCCGACGATCATCCTGCCGGCGACCGCGCTGGCCGGTGGCACCCTCGGCGCACCGTACTCCGCCGCGATCATCCCGGCGTCGGGCGGCACCACGCCCTACGTCTATGCCGTCACCGCCGGCGCGCTGCCGGGCGGCCTGACGCTGAACCCATCGACCGGCGCCATCACCGGCACGCCGAGCGCGCTGGGCACCTTCAACTTCAGCATCACCGCGACCGACAGCAGCACCGGCACCGGTCCGTACACCGCGACCCAGGCGTATGCGATCACCGTGATCGACGTGCCGCCGGTCGCGAACGCCGTGTCGCTCTCCGTGGCGTACAACGCCCCGGCCACCAACGTGCCGCTGAACATCACCGGCGGTGCGCCGACCTCGGTCGCGGAAGTCGTGCCGTCGCTGCATGGCACCGTGATCGTCAGCGGCACCACGATCACCTACCAGCCGGATCCGAGCTACGCCGGGCCGGACAGCTTCACCTACAGCGCGACCAACAGCGGTGGCACCTCGGCGCCGGCGACGGTCACGATCACCGTGCTGGATCCGGTGATCACCATCACCCCGAGCGGTGGTTTCACCGCAACGGTGGCCGCGCCGTACACCCAGACCTTCACCTTCAACGGCGGCGCCCAGCCCTGGTCCGGTTATCAGGTGACCAACCTGCCGGCCGGTCTGTCGATCTCCGGCACCACCGCCAACACGGTGACGATCTCCGGCACGCCGACCCAGGCCGGTGCGTTCAACCTCAACGTGTCCGCGACCGACACCAGCACCGGCAACGGGCCCTACACGGTCGGTCAGGCGTTCACGCTGACCGTGGCCGCGCCGACGCTGGCGATGACGCCCGCGCCGGGCACGCTGAACGCGCCGTACGCGACGCCGTTCTCGCAGGCCTTCACCGCCAGTGGTGGCGTCGGGCCGTACAGCTATGCGGTCACCGGTGCGCTGCCGGCGGGTCTGACCCTCAGCGGCAACGCCATCAGCGGTACGCCGACGGTCCCGGGCAGCTATCCGATCACTGTCACCGCGACCGACACCGGTTCGACCGGCACCGGCGCGCCGTTCACGATCGCGCAGAACTACACGATCGACGTGCCGGCCCCGGCCATCGCGGTCAATCCGGTCACGCTGCCGAATCCGGTCGCGGCGACCGCGTACAGCCAGAGCATCACCGCCACCGGCGGTGCCGCGCCGTACACCTTCGCGGTGAGCGCGGGCAGCCTGCCGCCGGGCATCACGCTGGCGGCCGGCGGTGCGCTGTCGGGCACCTCGAACCAGGTCGGCACGTACAACTTCACGATCACCGCGACGGACAACTTCGGCCAGACCGGCAGCCGCGCCTACACCGTGACCATCGCCGCGCCGACGCTGACGATGACCCCGGCCGCGGGCACGCTGAATGCGCCGTACGCGACGGCGTTCACGCAGGCCTTCACCGCGAGCGGCGGCTCTGGCAGCTTCAGCTATGCCGTGACCGGCACGCTGCCGGCGGGTCTGACCTTCAGCGGCAACACCATCAGTGGCACGCCGACGGTGCCGGGCAGCTATCCGATCACCGTCACCGCCACCGACACCGTGCTGACCGGCGTGGGCGCGCCGTTCTCGATCGCGCAGAACTACACGATCGACGTGCCGGCGCCGACCATCGTGGTCAATCCGGCCACGCTGCCGGATCCGATCGCGGGCTCGGCCTATGGCCAGACCGTCACCGCCACCGGCGGTGCCGCGCCGTACACCTTCGCGGTGAGCGCGGGCAGCCTGCCGCCGGGCATCACGCTGGCGACCGGCGGTGCGCTGTCGGGCACCTCGAACCAGGTCGGCACGTACAACTTCACGATCACCGCGACGGACGGCTTCGGCCAGACCGGCAGCCGCGCCTACACCGTGACCATCGCCGCGCCGACGCTGACGATGACCCCGGCCGCGGGCACGCTGAACGCGCCGTACGCGACGCCGTTCTCGCAGACGTTCACCGCGGCCGGTAGCCCGGGCCCGTACAACTACGTGCTGACCGGCACGCTGCCGGCGGGTCTGAGCTTCAGCGGCAACACCATCAGTGGCACGCCGACGGTGCCGGGCAGCTATCCGATCACCGTCACCGCCACCGACACGGTGTTGACCGGCGTGGGCGCGCCGTTCTCGATCGCGCAGAACTACACGATCGACGTGCCGGCGCCGACGATCGTCGTGGATCCGGCGACCCTGCCGAACACCACCGCCGGCCTCGCCTACAGCCAGACGTTGACCGCCAACGGCGGCGCGGCGCCCTACGGCTTCGCGGTGACCGCGGGTGCGTTGCCCAACGGTCTGACCCTGTCCTCGGGCGGTGCGCTGACCGGCACGCCCAACACCTCGGGCACCTTCAACTTCACGGTGACCGCGACGGACAACTTCGGCCAGACCGGCAGCCGCGCCTACACCGTCGTGGTGGCGGTGCCGACGCTGACGCTGACGCCGGCGACGCTGCCGGCCGGCACCGCCGGCACGGCGTACAACCAGACGTTGACCATCAGCGGCGGCATCGCGCCGTACACGGTGACCCCGGCCGGCGCACTGCCGACGGGTCTCACCTTCAACCCCGTGACCCGCACCTTCAGCGGCACGCCGACGCAGTCGGGCACGTTCAACATCAGCGTGACCGTGACCGACAGCACCGGCGGCACGGCGGCCACGATCACCAACAACTACACGTTGACGATCGCGGTGCCGACGCTGACGCTGACCCCGGCCGCCGGTGCATTGCCGGGCGGGACCGCCGGCGCGGCGTACAACCAGACCTTCACCGCCAGCGGTGGCATCGCGCCGTACACCTACGCGGTCAGCGCCGGCGCGCTGCCGGCCGGGTTGACGTTCGATACCGCCACCGGTGCGCTCGCCGGCACGCCGACGGTCGCGGGTGCCTTCAACTTCAGCATCACCGCCACCGACAGCACCACCGGTACCGCGGCGACGGTCACCAACGCCTACACGCTCACGCTGTCGGCGCCGACCATCACCATCAATCCGCCGACCCTGCCGGCCGGCGTGTTCTCGGTGCCGTACAACCACGTGCTGACCGCCATCGGCGGCACCGCGCCGTACACCTTCACGATCACCGCCGGTGCGTTGCCGGCGGGCGTGACCCTCAGCACCGGCGGCACGCTGAGCGGCTCGCCGACGGCCACCGGTGCGTTCAACTTCACCGTGCAGGCGACCGACGGCCTGGGCTTCCAGGGCACCCGGGCGTACACGATCTCGGTCGTGCAGCGTCCCGATCCGTCGCGCGATCCGGAAGTGAAGGGTCTGCTGGATGCGCAGGCGGATGCGACCCGCCGCTTCGCCACCACTCAGATCAACAACTTCCAGCAGCGTCTGGAACGCTTGCACGGCGCGGGTGAGGGCGGTGGCTTCGACAACGGCATGGCCTTCGCCTACAGCCAGTACTGCCCTGAAACCGTCGGCAAGATCCCGACCGACCGTTGCGAGCGCAACACGAACGGTGGTCCGGCCATGGCGGGCGGCCCGGGTGGCAGCAATGGCGCGAACGGCGGCAGCGGCCAGGCCGGTCCGTTCGGTATCTGGGCCTCGGGCATGATCCGCTCGGGCAACCACGATGGCCGCAACGGCAGTGCCGGTGTCGACTTCGAAACCGATGGCGTCAGCGTCGGCATGGACTACCGCGCCAGCGACGACGTCACCGTCGGCGGCGGCTTCGGTTACGGCCGCGACGACAGCGACATCGGCGAGAACGGCAGCCGCAGCGAAGGCAGTGCCTTCACCGCCGCGCTGTACGCCAGCTACAACCCGGGCGACCTGTTCTTCCTCGATGCGCTGCTGGGTTACCAGACGCTCGACTACGATCTGCGCCGCTTCGTGACCACCAATGGCGCGTTCGTGCACGGCAGCCGCAAGGGCACGCAGTGGTTCGGTTCGGTGTCGGTCGGTGCGGACATCCAGAGCGGCGCGTGGCAGTTCACCCCGTACCTGCGTGGCGATGTCGCGCGCGCCGAACTCGACGGCTACACCGAGACCGGCGATGCGATCTTCTCGCTGAACTACGCGGACATGGAGGTCGATACCAACACCGGCAGCGCCGGTCTGCGCATCGACTACCGTCGCGAAATGAGCTGGGGCATGCTGACGCCGCAGTTCCGGGTCGAGTACCAGCACGACTTCCGCGCCAACGGCGCGCAGACGATGCGTTACGCCGACCTGCCGACCGGTCCGTTCTACCGCACCAGCCTCAGCGAGTTCGACCGCACCCGTCTGATCCTGGGCGTCGGCGTGTTGTTCAACCTCGACAACGGCTGGGGCTTCAAGATCGACTACCGCGGCCTGTTCGGCAGCGACGATCGCGACAGCGGGGTCCAGGTGGGCATCGACAAGCGCTTCTGATCGGAGCCACCCGACGCAAGACCGGAGGCGCCGCGGCGAGAGCAGCGGCGCCATT
>JAYRTK010000030.1:0-17418 GCA_041919595.1 Lysobacteraceae bacterium | reverse complement strand
GGGGGTGACCCCCGGGGGGGGGGGGGGCGCGGGAGGCGGCCGCGCGCCCGCTCGCCCGGAGGCGTACCTCCACCGGCTCGTGCGCCAGATCGCGGCGGTCGGCGCGCTCTGCGATCGCGATCGCGATGTCGTCCAGTTGGGACTGTCGCCGGGAGCGACCGATTTCTTCGCCGCCGACGATATCGCCGAGATCGTCGACAGCCTGTCGCGCAACTTCCATTTCTCGACGATGCCGGATCGCGATTTCGCGGTCACGCTGTCCCGCAATGCCTTCCCGCGCAACGGTCTGCGCCGGTTGGTCGAGGCCGGATGCAATCGCGCCGGCTTCGCGAACGGCCTCGAAGATCCGTCGCGGGATATCGCGATCGCGCCCGTCGAGGCGGTGGCGCAGTGTCGTGAGGCGGGGTTCCGCAGCGTCCGCATCGATGTCGTCTTCGGTGCGTCGTCCGAGGATGCCGATCGTTTCCGCGCGCGTCTCGCCGGCGTCGTGCAGGCCGCGCCCGATGTCGTCGCGATGCGCGATGTCGTCCATCTTCCCGAGAGCTTCGCGCCGGGATGCGGCGGCGCGCATGGCGCCCGCCTGCGTGCGGAAATGCTCTGCCATGCGTGGCGCGCGTTGAACGAGGCCGGCTACGTGCATCTGGGCATGGGCGTGTTCGCTGTTCCCGGCGACGCCCTGCTCCGCGCCAAGGCCGAGCGTCGCCTGCATCGCGACGCGCAGGGTTTCGGCGTGCATGGCGCCACCGATCTGATCGGCTTCGGCGTGGGTGCGATCCAGCAGATCGGCGTCGCCTACGGGCGTGCGTTGCCGCAGTTGTCCGAGTGGGACGCCGCGATCGACGATGGCGGCATCGGGATCGGCGCCGGCCTCGCGCTTTCCGAGGACGACCAGCTGCACGCGGCGGTGATCCAGTCCATCCTCTGCACCGACGCGGTCGATTTCGACGCGATCGCCGATCGCCATGGTGTCTCGATCGGCGCCCGCCTTGCCCGTGAACTGCGCGCGCTGTCCTCGCTCGCCGACGACGGTCTGCTCGTGTTCGACGCACGCGGCCCCGATCGCGGTTTCCGGCTCACGCCTGCGGGAAGCCTGCTGTCGCGCGTCGTCGCGTCGCGCTTCGACGCCTATCTGTCGTCGCCGCCTTCCGCGCCGATGGACTGAGGGCCGCAACGACCGCGTCAGACACGTCAACGACGTGCCAGACGGCCGCTTGACGACTGGGCCAGGACCTGCTGTACTGCGAACACTAGTACAGTTAGAACAGGGGTCCGCATGGCCCGTCCCACGCCCCTGATGCTCCAGATCGCCACCGGCGATCCGCGTCCGATCGGCAAACAGATCGTCGACGGGGTGCGGATGAAGATCGCCACCGGCGAGCTGACGCCGGGCGATCAGCTGCCGAGCGTGCGCGGCCTGGCGCAGCAGCTCGGGATCAATCCCAACACCGTCGCCAAGGCCTACACCGAACTGACCACCGAGGGTTGGCTGGAAGCGCGCCAGGGCCTGGGCCTGTACGTGGCGCCGCCGCGGCAGCGCCTGAGCGAGGTCGAACGCGAGCGACGCTTCGACGACGCGGTGCAGCGCTTCATGCACGACGTGATCCCGCTCGACGTCACCGCGGACGAGGTCCATGCGCGCATGGACGCCGAATTCCGCGCCCTGTCGCCGCGCAGGATCGCCTGAACCCGCATCGCGTCACCGGCGACACCCGCGTCCCGATTCTTCGCGTCCCGATCCTCCGTGTCCCGATTCTCCGTGTCGCGATCCTCCGCGTCCTGCGTCGCGCCCCGGCACCGGCCGTGCGCCCGCATTCGCATTCGCATCCGTATTCGCATCCATTCCGACTCCGGCCCCCGCCATGACCACCTCCGATCACGTGATCGAAACCGATGGCCTCAGCAAACGCTATGGCCGCAAGCTCGCGCTCGACGGACTCGACCTGCGGGTCCCGCGCGGCCGCATCCATGCCATCGTCGGCGCCAACGGCGCCGGCAAATCCACCTTGTTCCGGATCCTGCTCGGCTTCCTCGCGCCGAGCGCCGGCAGCGCGCGCATTCTCGGCCGCGACTGCGCGGCGCTGACGCCCGGGGACCGTGGCCGCATCGGCTTCGTCAACGAGGAGCACACGCTGCCCGGCTGGATGCGGGTGAGCGCGCTGGTGCGCATGCACCGCAGCCAGTACCCGCGCTGGCAGCAGCGCGCCTTCGACGAGGTCATCGGGCACTACCACGTGCTGCCCGAGCAGAAGGTCGCCGAGCTTTCGCGCGGCGAACGCGCCGGGCTGAATCTCGCGCTGGCGCTGGCGCAGTCGCCCGAACTGCTGATCCTCGACGAGCCGACCCTCGGCCTGGACGTGGTCGCCAAGCGCGCCTTCCTGGAGTCGCTGATGTACGGCAACGCCGCCGAACACTGCACCGCGATCTACTGCTCGCACCAGATGGAGGAGATCGAACGCGTCGCCGACAACCTGATCATCCTCGAACGCGGCCGGCTGATGCACATGTCGGCGCCGGACGAATTCTGCGCGCGGGTGAGCCACTGGGTCGCCGACATTCCGTTCAAGGGGCCGGAACCGGCGACCATCCCCGGCCTGCTCGAACGCCAGCGCATCGACGGCCTGCATCACTATCTGGTGATCGACCAGGACGAATCGTTCGCAGACGTCCTGCGCGGCGCCGGCGCGCGGACGATCCGCAGCATGCCGGTCAGTCTGGATCGCGCGGTGAACGCGTTCCTGGCCAAGAACCACATCGCCCCCGCGGCGACGGCCTGAAGGAGAGCCCCCATGTTCGCATTGTTCAAGGCCGAACTGCTGCGCTTCCGCGGCGGAGCGCTGTTGCTGACGGTGGCGCATCTGGCGGTGCTGGGTTTCCTGATGCGCATCGTCGATCCGATGCAGCAGCCGCTGAACGTGCACTGGGCCTTCGGCGCCGCATACGCGCTGCTCGGGATGCTGCTCGGGCTGTACCAGATGGGGACGTATCGCAGGCCGAACGCGTGGCTGCAGCTGCTGCACCGGCCGCTGTCGCGTGGCCGGATCGCCGCGGCGCTGGTGCTGGCGGGCGTCGCGCTGCTGGCGCTGACGGTGGCGCTGCCGATGCTGTTCGCCGCGGCCTGGCAGGAGACGATGACCGCGCGCGTGGTCGATCTGCGCCACTGGCTGCTGCCGCTGGCCGGACTGCAGATCGCGACCATCGGTTATCTGATCGGCGCCTACGGCATGCTCGGCGGGCGGCGCCACTCGGCCGCCGGCCTGATCTTCCTGTTGCTGCTGCCGATGTCGCAGGCGACCGGAACCGGCGCGCTCGCGCTGCAGGCGGCGATCATCGTCTGGCTGACGACGATGGTCGCGGTCGCGTTCAAGCCGGACCTCGATGCGCCGCCGCGCACGGCCGTCGGCACGGTGGTGGTGGCGCTGCCGCTGCAGGTCGGCGTCTTCCTGCTGCTGCTGTTGAGCTACTACGCCATCGAGTTCGTGTGGATCGCGGAAGGCTCGCATCCGAACAACACCGCGACGCCACCGCGTGGCGGTCACAACGAGGTCGAGAAGGCCGACCCGCGCACCCGCATGCGCCTGGCGCTGGAAGGCAGCGCGCACCCGGATGCGGCGCTGTTCCGCGAGCAGATCGCCCTGTCCGAACCGATGGGCGTTCCGTCGCAGCTCGTGCGCCTGCCGCAACGGCAGGAACTGGCGAACGTGGCGCCGATGGAGTTCGACGACGCCCGCGGCGTGCGCTGGGTGTTCAGCCACGACGACATGCGCTTCCACGGTTATCGGCTGGGCGACCGCCGCAGCGCCGGTCGTTTCGGCGCCGGTGAAGACGACGCGCCGTTCGCCGCGCCGGCGTTGCCGGTCGGTGCGCTGCCGGGCATGGCCGAAGGCGACGCGCTGCTGCTCGCCGGCAACGTCGCCTGGCATTACGTCGCCGAAACCGGACAGGCACTGCCGCGGATCCGCCTGCCGCAGGGCGAGGCCTTCGTCGGCGGCGGACCGGTGGGCGAGAGTCTAGGCGTGATCAGCGATCGCGCGCTGTACTTCTTCGATGCCCGCGAAGCGGTCGAGCACCGGCGCACGATGATGCCGCGGTTGCGGGTGCCGATGCCGGGCCGTTACCACGACCTGTCCATGCTGGATCTGATCGAGCTGGTCGACGGCTATCTCATCGTGTTCGGGTATACCGCGCATGCCCACAACGAAGTCGGCATTGCGCCGCACCAGCTCGCGTTGCGCGTGCGCGACGACGGCCGGATCGAGACCATCGCCCGGCGTTCGCTCGCCCACGACATGCCGGCGTTCTACCGCTATCGCCGCTTCATCACCTCGCCCGCGCTGTACACGCTGTGCCAGACCGCGACCCGCGCGCTGGCGCCGCCGCTGCCGCTGGAGGCCCATGTCCCGGCACCGGTGCCGCGGTCGGCATGGCTCGCCGCGGCGATGCTCTCGCTGCTGGCGGTGTGCCTCGGCGCCTGGCGCAGCCGACGGCTGCGGCTGTCGGTGCCGGCGCGGATCGCCTGGCTCGCGGCCTGCGCCCTGTTCGGCCTGCCGGCACTGATCGCGCTGTGGCTGCTGTACCGGCCGGCGATGGACGGGGCCACCGCGGACGGGAGCTCCGCCGATGGGAGCTCCGCACGCGGCCCCGCGCCGGCCGCGACGCCCGCCTGATTTCCCTCTGCATGCGGACCGGCGGCACGCCGTTCCGCGGGAGCATTCCGATGTCGAAGATTGCGTCGTTTCCCGCGATCCGGGCGGCCGTGGCCGCAATCGTGGCGCTGTCGTGCCTGTCGTTCCCCGCGACGGCCGACGACGCGCAGCAGGCGGCGCTGCGCGCCGAACGCGCGCGTCCGATCGCACCGACGATCTCGCGTTCCGCCTTCCTGCAGCGCGCCGCGGTGAGCGCGGTCGTGCTCTCGCCCGATGGCCGCATGCTGGCGTGGCTGCGCGAGGCCGGCCATCGCCGCGAAGTGTGGCTGCGGCCGACCGCCGGCGGCGCACCGCGACGACTGAGTGGACATACGCCGGCCGAACGTTTGCACTGGACCCGCGACGGCCGCTGGCTGCTGCTGGAATCGCCGCGGCAGGTGTTCGCGATCGCGGTCGCGGGCCAGCCCGGATCGGGACTGGTGACGACGCTCGGCGGCGCGACCGGACGCCGGTTGATGGACGTCGACGACACTGCGCCGGCCGCGATCGTCGCGCTGGAGACCGAGGGGCACCGCGCCGACGGCCGTCCGGCGCACTGGTCGCTGCTGCGCATCGACATGCGCGGCCGGCGGACGCGGCTGCATCGCGGCCATCATCGTATCGTCGGCTATGCGCTGGACCCGCAGGGACGCCTGGCGTACGTGCAGCGCATCGAGGGATCGGCGCTGTCGGTGCGACGTGCCGATGCGGGACAGGCCGAGGTCGCGCGCTGCACCGGCCTGCGCCGCTGCACGCCGCTGACTACCACGCCCGACGGCCGCGGCCTGTGGCTGCGCGCGAGCATCGACGACGCCCGCGGGCTGCTGGCGCTGATCCGCATCGATGCCGACGGTCGCACCCGTGTGGCGCATGTCGATCCGCGCGGCGAGGCCGATCTGGACGATCTGCGCTTCGATCCCGTCACGCGACAACCGCTGATCGCGACCTATCGCAGCACCGTTGCCGCGAATCACGGCCTGGACCTCGACAGCGCACGACACGTGCGGCGGCTGGAGGCGCGCTTTCCGCAGCGTGATCTGCGCATCGGAATCGGCCGCGGCCCGGGCGCGCGCTGGCTGGTCGAGGTGCGCGCCGGCCACCAGCAGGGCGTGCGCTGGCATCTGTACGACCCGGCGACCGGCACCGCCACCGCGCTGTTCGACGACGCGCCCTTCGACGACCGCCTGCGGCGGCCGACGCGGCGCCTCCCCGAATCGGCGCTGGCGCGGGCGCTGCCGGTGCAGTGGCGCGCGAGCGACGGCATGCGCCTGCACGGCTTCGTGCTGGTGCCGCCGGGTCGCGACCCGGCGACGCGGCCGCTGGTGACGATCGCGCACGGCGGCCCGTGGAATCACTGGCGCCCGGAGTACAACGGCATCGCCCAGCATCTGGTCAATCGCGGCTACGCGGTGTTCGCGCCCAACTTCCGCGGTTCGACCGGCCACGGTCTGGCCTACACGCTGGCCGCGAACGGCGACTTCGGCAACGGACGCGTGCAGCAGGACATCGTCGAGGGCACGCGCGCGATGCTCGCCGCCGGCGTCGGCGACCCGCAGCGCGTGGGCATCGTCGGCGCCTCGTTCGGTGGCTATTCCGCCCTGCTCGGCACGACCTTCCAGCCCGAGCTGTTCAAGGTCGGCGTGGCCTTCGTGCCGCCGCCGGATTTCGCCTGGAGCCTGCGCTGGATCCTGCGCAATCCCGAATCGTTGTCACTCGGCGGTCCGGTGCCGATGCGCGATTGGCTGCGGATGCTGTCGCTGGATCTCGACGATCGCGCGGCGATGGCGCGTCTGCACGCGCAGTCGCCGCTGGCGAACGCGACGCGGATGAACCGGCCGCTGCTGCTGGTGGCCGGCGGCGAGGACCACCGGGTCGGGATCGCCGGCGTGATCGAGTACGCCGCGCGCCTGAGACTGGCGGGCAAGGACGTCAGTCTGCTGGTCGACGCCGACGCCGGTCACGCCAATCGCGAAGCCGTGGCCCGCGAGGCCAACTTCTTCCTGACCGAAACGATGCTGCACCGCCATCTGGGCGGCCCCGTGCCGGCGCCGGCGGATGCCACGCTGCGCGCCTATCTCGATGCCAACCTGCGCCTGTGCGGACGCGGGCTCGGGCCCGCGTGCCGGGCAGGCGCTTACGGGAAACCGGGAGCGGTCCGCGCCGCGCTCAACGCGCGCTGACGCATCCGGCGAACAGGTCCAGCGCGGACGTGCGCGCCGTGGTGTCGACATCGGCCAGGCCGAGGACGCTGTGGAAGAAATGATCGTGCGAGAGCGGTCGATCGGCGCGGTCGCGCAGGCAACCGGTGTCCAGGCCGCGGCGTGCGGCGAAGCGCTCGGACGACCACAGCAGCATCGGCACCCGGGTCTGTTCGTCGGGCGCGATCGCGTACGGAGCGCCGTGCAGATACAGCCCGTGTTCGCCCAGCGATTCGCCGTGGTCGGAGACGAACAGCATCGCCGCGTCGAAGCCGGGCGTGGCCGGTGCGCTCGCTGGTTTCGGCGGTGGCGTGTCGGCCCGGCACTCGGCGGCACGCGCCGACGTGGCGCCGTGACCGAGCCGGGCGAGGCAGGCCGCGACGCGCGGTGGCGGCGCGTCGCCCGCGCGCGATTCGCCCAGCAGCGCGGTGATCCGCGCCAGCACGTGGGTGGAATAGAGCACGGTGTTGTCGTAGGTGTTGCGCAACTGCGCGTCGCTGCATTCCTGCAGGCGGTTGGTGCGGCATTCCGGCGTGAACGCGGCATAGGCTTCGGGATACCGCGCGTAGTAGGCCGGTCCGTGGCTGCCGAGCAGATGGACCACGATCACGGTGTCGCGCCGGATCGTCGGCAGTCGTCGCGCCAGTTCGGCGACCAGCACGTCGTCGTAGCAACCGTCGGCATGGCACCACTGCGGATGCTCCTCGGGGCCGGGGCTGTGTTCCTCCGCGCGTGCCGCCAGTCCCTTGCTGCCGGTGTTGTTGTCCAGCCAGAGCACGTCGTAACCGCCGCGCCCGAGCACGTCGAGCAGGTTCTCGCGGCGTTTCGCGATGCCGTCGTCGTAATCGTCGCGGCCCAGGCCGGAGAACATGCACGGCAGCGAGGTCGCGGTGTTGGTGCCGCAACTGGAGACGTGGCTGAAGTTCACCATCGGGATCGGATGCAGTTCGAGATCGGTGTCGCGGGCGTAGCCGTTGAGGTCGAGGCTCGATGCGCGCATCGATTCGCCGATGGCCAGCACCAGCACCACGGGCCGGTCGCCGGTCGCCAGCGCGGTGCCGCGGCGGGCATCGAGTCCGATGCGCACGAACGGACGGCGGTCGTCGCGGGCGTGGTCCCAGTAGGAGAGCTGCGCCGCGAGCAGCGCGAACGGATTCGCGATGTGGCGCAGCTCCATGCGGTTGCGCAGCAGCGACGCCACGTCCTTGCCGAAGCCGAGCGCGGCGATGCCGAGCAGCGCCGCCGCCAGCAATCCCAGCAGCAGCCGCGAGCCGAGTTCGCGCAGCGGCGAGCGCCAGTCGATCTTCACCCACCACAGCAGCGCCGCCGGCAGCAGGCCGAGCCCTGCGATCGTCAGCAGCATGCGCGTATTGAGCCATTCGCCGGCTTCGCGCGGATCGGTCTCGTAGACGCTGGCCAGGGCGTGGCGGTCGATCACCGCGCCGAAGTCGCCGATGAAATAGGTCGCGCCGGCGGCGAGCGTGAGCACCAGCGCCAGCCCGGGTCGGAAGGTCCAGCGCAGGCTCAGCGGCAGCAGCATCAGCAGGGTCAGCGCGAACAGGGCGACGGCGACGGCGGCGATCACCCCGATATCGTGCGGACCGTCCACACGCTGCGCCGACAACACCACCTGCCAGAAGCGCAGGTTCAGCGCCAGCACGATGAAGGCGACGGTGAGCAGCAGCACGGTGTTCGCGCGCAGCTGCGGGCGTGGGAAGGTCGGGAAGGGCGGCATCCGGCCAGCATGCCGTCCGTGCCTTAGCGCAGCATGAGGACAAACGGAAGAATTCGCGAGTTTTCCGTCAGTTTTGCGTTAAGACGCCGTGCCGAACGGCACGGCGTTCTCATTTCAGGGTGCGCTCGTAGAGTTCGAGGATGCGCCGGTACTGGTCGTACCAGGAGGCGGCGCGGGTGTAGCCGTGCCGCTCCAGCGGATAGCTGGCCAGCTCCCAGCGTTCCTTGCGCAGTTCGATCAGGCGTTGCGCCAGCACCACCGAATCCCGGTAGAAGACGTTGTCGTCCATCATCCCGTGCGAGATCAGCAGGTGGTCCTGCAGGCGGTCGGCGAATTCCAGCGGCGACGAGCGCTTGTAGGCTTCCGGATCGAGTTCCGGCGTGTTGAGGATGTTGCTGGTGTACTCGTGGTTGTACTGCGACCAGTCGGTGACCGGCCGCAGCGCGGCGCCGGCCTTGAACACGCCGGGCTGCTTGAACAGCGCCATGAAGGTCATGAAGCCGCCGTAGCTGCCGCCGTAGATGCCGACGCGGTCGCGGTCGCCCTGCCGGGTCTCGACCAGCCAGTCGAGGCCATCGAGGTAATCCTGCAGCTCGGGTTCGCCCATGTGCCGGTAGATCGCGGTGCGCCAGTCGCGGCCGTAGCCTTCGGAAGCGCGGTAATCGAGATCGAGCACGATGTAGCCGCGCTGCACCAGCAGGTTGTGGAACATCTGCTCGCGGAAATAGTTCGGGTAACGGTCGCTGACGTTCTGCAGATACCCCGCGCCGTGCACGAACAGGACGATCGGATAGCGCTTGCCCGGCGCCAACGTCTTCGGACCATAGTACTTGCCGTGGATGACCCCGGCGCCCTGCGCCGGACGGACATGCTTCGACGGCACCTGCACGTACTCGGGCTCCAGCCACGACAGCGCCCGGAAGGCCTCGCTGCGGGTGTCGGTGAGCGTGCGCGCCTCGCCGCCTGCGGCATCGACGACGGCCAGCTGCGGCGGCAGATAGCTGTCGGAATGACGCACCAGCAGTTTCGCGCCGTCGGGCGATTCGACGAAATCCTCGATCCCGTCGAGCGCGGTCAGCTCGCGCACCGCGCCACCGGCGACCGGCACGTCGCAGACTTCGTAGTCGCCCGGCCAGGCGCGGTTGCAGACGAAGCGGAAGCGCGTGCCGTCGGCGGACAGCGCCGGCGCCGAGACTTCCCACCGGCCGGAGGTCAACGCGCGCGGCTTCGCGCCGTCGTGCAGATACAGATGCGAGAACCCGCTTTCCTCGGAGAGATACCACAGCGTCCGCCCGTCGTGTAGCCAGCCGAAATCGTTGAAATTCCAGTTGATCCACGCCGGATCGGTGAGGCGATGGCGCGCCTGCAGCTTCGCCGTCGCGGGATCGACGGTCGCGATCCAGCGGTCCTTGTTGTCGATCGCGCGCACCAGCACCGCGACGTTGCGGCCGTCGGCGCTCCAGTGGATCGCCGGACCGCTGCCGTCGCCATCGGTTTCGATCCGCACCGCTCGATCGCCCTTCAGCGCCTCCTGCTTCGCGGCCTTGCGCAAGTCGGCCAGCGGATCGACCGCGATGCCCGGAAGCGCGCCGAATGTCAGCTCGCTCGCCTTCGCCGCGGCGACATCGACCAGCCACAGCGCATGCGGCACCGGCGCGTTGCGGCCGACCCGCGTGCGCACTTCCTCGAATTCCTCGTAGCCCGACTCGGTCACGTACTTCGGCATCTTGCCGCTCTGGCCGGCCTCCGCGCCCTTGGCCGCGGTGACCACCAGCAGCCAGCGACCGTCGGGCGACAGCGCGCTGTCGACGATCTCCACGCCCTTGCCCAGATACACCGGCGCCGGTGCGCGGGGCGGGTCGGCGCGGCGCCAGGCCAGCTCCTGCGCGCGCGCGGCCTCGGCGCGTGCGCGATCGGTCTTCAGGGTTTCGATCAGGCGCAGCTGCCGATCGCGCAGATCGTCCGCGGGCGGCGCCTTGGCCGGATCGTCCGCGGCGACCGTGTTGGAGGCCTGCACCGCGCCGGTGGCGGCGGTCCAGCGGAACCAGTCGTTGCCCGCGCGCCAGAGCAGGGCGCCGTCGCGGCTCCATACGGGTCGCGATTCCTGTGCTTCGGTGCGGGTCAGCTGGGTCAGCGCGCCGCTGCGCAGATCGCGCACGAAGACATCGCCGTTGCGCACGAACGCCATCCGCGCGCGGGGCGTGTCGAAGACGGGATTCGCCGCGTCCAGTCCGGCGCGGGCGATGTCGTCGACCTGCACCGGCGTGCCGCCGGCCACCGGCACCGTCCACAGATCGCGGATGTTCGCGCCCTCGCGCTTGCGGGTGTAGAAGGCGCTGCGGCCATCCCACGACCACCAGTGCTGTTCGACCGCCGGTCCGATCCAGTCGGGGTCGGCCATGATCCGGTCGAGCGTCAGCGGTTCGGCCGGTTGGGCGGCGGCCTGCGCTGCGGCGAGCGTCAGCCCGACGGCGATGGCGCAGGAACGCGCGGACAGGCGGAGCGGAACGGGGCGTCGAAGAGTCATGGCGGCGGTTGGCGGACGGAGTCGCCGAAGCTTACTTGCTGCCTCCACGGGTCGCAGCGGGCCGGTGGTCATGGGTGGCCGCGTGGAACGCCGCCGGTCGTGGCGCCTGCAACGCCCGTCCGGCAGGCCGTCGCCCCGTCTCCGCCGGCGCGCGGCGTGCCGGCGATGGCGACGGCGTCCGACCCTAGCCGCAAACCGTGCTTTGCCGCACAATTCGCCCGGAATCTCCACGATATCCGGCAGTTGGGCGATACTTGGATGCATCCGCCGCAGGTCAGGCCCGCAAATGCTTGATTTGACAGGGGCGGGTCCGGGTAACACCGGGCCCGAGGCGCCGAGTACCCGGCTTCCGCCCGATGGCGGAAGCGCCGGCCTGTCCACCCTGTCCCGCAAGGCACCGTTCCTCCCGGCCATGCACGCTTATGTCTACAAGAGCCCACGGAAGGCCGACACCTACGTCTATCTCGCCGCGCGCGACGATTTCGCCTGCCTGCCCGAGGCGCTGCGCCAGCAGTTGGGCGCGCTCGTCTTCGTGCTCGAGGTCGCGCTGACGCCCGAGCGCAAACTCGCCCGCCAGGATCCTGCGGTGGTGCGCGCCAATCTCGCCGCGCGCGGTTTCCACCTCCAGTTCCCGCCGACCATGGCCGATCCGATGACCGAGGACTGGGGCACGGATGGCTGAGGATCCGACGCCCGCGCTGTCCGCCGCGTCCGCGCCGTCCGAGATGCCGGCAACCCTGGACACCGCGCCGCGGCCGCGGATCGCGGTGGGGCCGTTGTTCGCCGGACTGCTCGCGACCGCGCTGGCCGGTGTCGGCGGTGCCTCGCTCGGCGGGACTGGCGGCGCGGTGCTGGCCGCACTCGGCGGCCTGTGCGCGCAGCCGGCGTTCGCGCTGGCGATGCGCGGCGGCCGCGCCGCGCCGCAGGCGCAGCTCCGCGACGCGGGCACGCTCGCGCTGCTGTGGGCGCTGGCGATGCTGCCGTTCTTCGCGTCGATCGTCTGGCCGCTGTCGGCCCTGCGTCAGGGCGGCACGCTCGGTGCCGCGGTGGCGGTGAGCGCGGTCGTCGGCGGCGCCCTGCTCGGGCTGTGGCGGACCTGGCCGCTGTGGCGCTGGCTGGAGGGCGAGGGCGGCACGCTGCGCGCGCACTGGCGCGCGCTGATCGACACCGACACCCGTCCCTGGCGCGGGCTCGGCGCCGCGCTGCTGCTGGCGCTGCCGCTGGCCGGCACCCTGGGCCTGGCCTGGCCCGATCTGATGACGCCGACCGCACGCGGGCTGTTCGCCGCCACCTGCGCGCTCGCCTGGCCGCTGGCGCATCGCGCCCTGCTGCGGCTGCCGTCGCCGTCGCCACTGAGCGCCGACGCGCTGCTGCGGGAGGCGCTGGACGAAGACCGCGCCGAGGCCGCGGTCGACCTCGACGAGGATCTCGACGCCGCGCTGCACGAGGCCGCGCGTCACGGGCGGGTCGAACGCGCGCTGTCGCTGCTCGATGCCGGCGCGGATCCGCATGCGCTGCCGCCGGCGGACGCCCGCGACCAGCGCACCCTGCCGATGCTGGCCGCGGTGCTGCCGGACCTGCGCCTGCTGCGCACGCTGATCGCCCGCGGCATCGATCTCAACGCGATCCACGCCGGCATGACGCCGCTGGTCGCCGCGACCCGCGACAGCTGGCACGGTCGACCGGAAGCGGTGATGACCCTGCTCGCCAACGGCGCCGATCCGCGCATCGCCGACGGTGAAGGCAACACGCCCCTGCACCATGCCGCGCGCAGTTCCGACCCCGGCGTGGCCGCGCTGCTGCGCGATGCCGGCGCCGAGATCGACCCGCTCAACCGCGACCATGCCAGTCCGCTGGCGCTCGCCTGCACCGCCGGCAACTGGCGCCTGGCGCGCTTCCTGCTCGAACGCGGCGCGAAACCCGATCTGCCCGGTGCGGTGCCGGCTCTGCACGCCGCCGCCGGTGGCGACGAGGATGATCCGGCCGGCGTGCAATTGCTGCTGAAACATCGCGCCAGGGCCGATGCGCGCGATCCGCGCGGTCGCAGCGCGCTGCACGAAGCCGCGTTCGCCGGGCATCCGGAGATCGTCGGCATCCTGCTCGGCGCCGGCGCCGATCTCCATGCCCGCGACGACGAACAGCGCACCCCGTTCCTCGAAGCCGCGCGCGGCGGTCGCCTGCCCGCGCTGCAGGCGCTGCTTGCCGGCCGCCCCGACGTGCACGCGGTCGACGCCCACGGTCGTCATGCGCTGACCCTGGCCTGCCTGGCCGATGCGCCCTCGCCGAGCCTGATCCGCACCCTGCTCGACCTCGGACTCGATCCCGGGCACGTCGACGGCGAAGGCCGTCGCGCGATCGACCATGCCGCCGCGGCCGGACGCTGGGCGCTGGTCTCGGCGATCGATCCCGACTACCACCTCCCCGCCAGCGTCGGCGCCGATGTCGATGCGCCGCTGCCGGATCGTGCGCCGATCGCGCTGCTGGGCGACGCGCTGTACGAAGGCCGCGAGGACGAATGCGCGCGCTGGCTGCCGCTGGTCGATGCGCAGGCGCTGGGCGGCCTGCTCCACGACGGCGCCTCGCCGGCCGAACCGGCGCGGATCGACTGGCTGCTGCGTCATGGCGCCGACCCGGAGGTCCGCGATCGTCACGGCGACACTCCGATGTTCGCCTGGCTGGCGCAGGGACCGGCCGCCGCATCCGCGATCCAGGCGCTGTTGCGTCGCGGCGTCTCGCCGGCGGGCGCCGGGGGTCTCGCTCGTTTCCTCGCCGCCTGCGTCGCCGCCGATCGCGCCGATCGCGGTCTGGAAAAGCTCGCGCTCGATCTGCTCGATCGCGGCGGCGATCCGTTCGCCGCCAGCATCGCCGGAGACCCGCCGCTCACCCTCGCGGTGCGTCTGGGCTGGACCCAGCTGATCGCACGGCTGATCGCGATCGGCGTCGCCCTCGACGCACGCGATCAGCACGGCATGAGCGCGCTGCATCTGGCCGCCGCGTTGCGTCGCGAGCCGGTGCTCAAGCAGCTCATCCTGCACGGGGCCTCGCCGAACGTGCGCGCCGCCGACGGGCAGACGCCGCTGGGCGTCGCGCTGTCCAGCGGCCGCCGCGATCTCGCCGACTGGCTCGACTGGCGCCATTGGCCGCTGCCCGGTCGCCCGCTGCGCGCGAGCGATCTGCCGCAGGCCGCGATCAGCGGCGACGCCGACGCCGTGCGCAAGCTGCTCGACCTGGGCATGCCGGTGGACGCCGTCGACGTGCAGGGCTGCAGCGCGCTGCTGCGCGCGGCCGGCGGCGGCCATCGCGCGACGGTCGAACTGCTGCTCGCGCGCGGCGCCGACCCGAGACTCGCGGCGAAGACCGGTGCGACCGCGCTTTCGGCCGCGGTCAGCATGCGTCAGGTCGAGATCGTCGATCGCCTGCTCGCCGCCGGCGCCACGCTCGAACAGCGTCTGCCGGGCGATGTCACCGTGCTAATGCTGGCCGCCGCGCTGGGCCTGCCCGATGTCTGCACGCGGCTGTTGGCCGCCGGCGCCAACATCAACGCCACCGATGCGCAGGGCCTCACGCCGCTGCACTGCGCGGCGCTGTTCGGTTTCACCACCCGCGATCGCCGCCGCCTGGTCGCGTTGTTCGACGCGCTGCTGCTGGCCGGCGCCGACCCCGACGCTCTCGCGGCCGGCGGCGTCACGCCGCTGCTGCTGCTGCTCGGCGCCCGCGCCGAACCGGGCACCGCCTGCGACGAGGACGTGGTGCTCGCCGGCGTCGCCCGCCTGCTCGACGAAGGCGCGACCCTGCAGGTCCGCGATCCGCGCGGCTTCGGCCCGCTGCATCTCGCCGCTCTGCATGGCCTGTTGCGCGTGACCCAGCAACTCCTCCGCGACGGTGCCGACGCCGAAGCGCGCGACGCCCTCAATCGCACGCCGCGCGAGATCGCGGTGATGCGCGGCTTCGTCGATGTCGCCGCGGAGTTCGCACCGTCGACGGGGCAGGTGTCGATGGCGCGGTTCCTGAAGGATCGGGAGAGTTGAGTCGACGTGATGCATGTCTCGTGTCGCAGCTTGTCCCTGTCATCCAGAGCGTCGCGAGGAATCTGATTTTGTGGTGGCTTCGATCATGCGCTCGACCCCGTCGCACGACGGTGCGTCGTGCATGGGGTGACGGCGAAAGCATCGCGGCTTCCGCCGCTCCCACGAAGGACATCGTGGTGCTCACCGCCCCAGCGGCAACCCCCGGAACGCCTTCACCGTGCGCAGCACGAAACTCGAATTGACGTCGGCGACACCGGCCTGATTGAGCAGGCGATCGAGCAGGAACCGCGAGAAATGCTCGAGGTCCTGCACGACCACGTGCAGCAGGTAGTCCATGTCGCCGGTGAGCGCATGGCAGGCGACCACTTCTTCCCAGTCGTTGACGAAACCGGCGAAGGCGGCCACCGAGGTCGCGTCGTGATGGCGGAGCTGCACCCGGACGAAGGCCTGCAGGCCGAGGCCGAGGCGCTCGGGATCGACCTCGGCCCGGTAACCGGCGATGACGCCCTCGCGCTCCAGACGCTGGACCCGGCGGAGACAGGCCGATGGCGAGAGATGGACGCGCTCGGCCAGTTCGGCATTGGTCAGGCGCCCGCCACGCTGGAGTTCGCCCAGCAACAGCAGATCGGTGCGGTCGAGGTCGGTCGTTGGCATGGAATTGCCTGAAATCGATGCAATGCGCAAGTTTATTGCAGAAATCGGCTGGCTGGCTGCAATCGCGCAAGGATCTTGCGGGTGCAAGCGCTTACAGTGTGCGGATCGCATGCCCGTCACGGGCCTCGGGCCAGGGAGCCGCCATGAACGCCGAACCGCAACGCGTCGAACATCTGATGACCGACAAGGGCTATGTGCCGGTCTACACGACCGCGGTGATCGAGCAGCCCTGGGACCGCTACACCGCCACCGAGCACGAGGTCTGGGCGACCCTGTTCGCGCGGCAGCAGCAGTTGCTGGTCGGCCGGGCCAGCGGGGAATTCCTGCGCACCCAGCAGGCGATGGGCATGACCGCGGACCGGATCCCGAAATTCGACGATCTCAACCGCATGCTGCGCGCCGCCACGGGCTGGGAGTTGATCGGCGTCGAGGGCCTGTTGCCCGAGCTGACCTTCTTCGAGCATCTGGCCAATCGCCGGTTCCCGGTGACCTGGTGGATCCGCAAGCCCGAGCAGTTGGACTATCTGGCCGAACCGGACCTGTTCCACGACCTGTTCGGCCATGTGCCGCTGCTGATGAACCCGGTGTTCGCCGATTACATGCAGGCCTATGGCGCGGGCGGGGTGAAGGCGCACGCGGTCGGGCCGGAGGCGCTGGTCAACCTCACCCGGCTGTACTGGTACACGGTGGAGTTTGGGCTGATCCGCGAGGCCGGCGGCCTGCGCATCTACGGTGCCGGCATCCTCAGCTCCAAGGGCGAGAGCATCCACTGCCTGGAAAGCGCGGCGCCGAACCGGATCGGTTTCGACCTGGAGCGGATCATGCGGACCCGCTACCGCATCGACAGCTACCAGAAAACGTATTTCGTCATCGACAGCTACGAACAGCTGATGGACGCCACCCGCCCGGATTTCACGCCGATCTATGCGCGGCTGGCGACGCAGGACTCGATGCCTGCCGGGACGGTGCTGGAGACCGATCGGGTCTTCCACCGCGGTACCGGCGAGGGCTGGCCCTCCGATCCGGACGTCTGAGTCCGGTCGGGATCGCGCCGCGCCCGCGGGGCCCGCTCCGGCCGGCCCCGCGCATTCTTCCGTCGCCCATTCCCTCGTGTGTCGTGCAGGCGTAGGCTCACGCCATGGCCGTCGTCGGCGCTGCCGGCGATCGTGGTCTTCCCCCGACCTCAGGAGCGATGCGTGGCGGGCATCCCGGATGATCTCTCGATGTCCATGGTGCGCGCCGCGGCCGGTGGTCGCCCCGCGCGCGACCGCTCCGGTGCCGTCCTGCCCGCTGTCTTCGTTCCGTCCATGCCCCCGTTCCGTCCGCCGCGCGGGCCGGGCTGCCCTGCGATGGCGTCCGATCGAGGCCGTCATCGGGTCGAGTACAGAGGGTGCGGCCGACGTGAGCCGGGCCGCACGCCGATTCGCCGCGGATCCCCTCCGGGCTTGATCCGGATCAAAACGCAGGCTTAACGCAATCTTATGATGCACCGCAACCCGGAGGTCCATCCATGCAAACCGCGACGTCAACCTACAACGACAAAGTGGTGCTCCAGTTCTCGGTGATGACCGTGGTCTGGGGCATCGTGGGCATG
>JAYRTK010000029.1:0-17615 GCA_041919595.1 Lysobacteraceae bacterium | reverse complement strand
GGAGGTCAGGGCCGTGCTGGGCATCACCTCCGATGCGGCCTCGATGAGTCCGATGGAACTGATGAACGCCATTCTCAAGGCGCCGGTGGATCTGCTCTGGAACGGCGGCATCGGCACCTACGTCAAGGCGTCCAGCGAGTCGCACGCCGACGTCGGCGACCGTGCCAACAACGGTCTGCGCGTCAACGGCGGCGAACTGCGCTGCAAGGTGGTGGGCGAGGGCGGCAATCTGGGCTTCACCCAGCTCGGCCGCATCGAGGCCGCGCTGTCGGCCGGGGTCCTGCTCAACACCGACTTCATCGACAACTCCGCGGGCGTGGACACCTCCGATCACGAGGTGAACATCAAGATCCTGCTCAACGGCGAAGTGCAGAAGAAGAAGCTGACCACGCCGGAGCGCAACAAGCTGCTCGCGGCGATGACCGACGAGGTCGCGCAGCTGGTGCTCAACGACAACTATCGCCAGAACCAGGCGCTGAGCCTGATGCAGCGGATGTCGCTGAGCCGTCTCGGCTCGAAGCAGCACTTCATCCGTACCCTCGAATCGCTGGGTCTGCTCGATCGCCAGATCGAATTCCTGCCGAGCGATGCCGAGATCGCGGAACGCAAGGCGCGCCGTCTCGGCCTGACCCGGCCGGAACTGTCGGTGCTGCTGTCGTATTCGAAGATCGTGCTGTTCCAGCAACTGCTGGAGTCCGACGTGCCGGAAGATCCGTATCTGTCGAAGGAGCTGGTCCGCTATTTCCCGGCGCCGCTGCAGAAGAAGTACGAGAAATCGATGCAGCAGCATCGGCTGAAGCGCGAGATCATCGCCACCGCGGTGACCAATTCGATGGTCAATCGGATGGGCGCGACCTTCACGCTGCGCATGACCGAGGACACCGGCCGTTCGCCGGGCGAAGTCGCGAAGGCGTTCACGATCACCCGCGAGACCCTCGATGCCCGCGAACTGTGGGCGCAGATCGACGCGCTCGACGGCAAGGTGCCGGAATCGGTCCAGGTCGATGCGCTGCAGACGATCTGGACCCTGCAGCGGTCGATGACCCGCTGGCTGCTGTCGCGTCCGGGTGCGATCCCGGGCATCACCGTCGCGGTGGAGCGCTATCGCGACGGGTTCCGCGAGATCCGCGCCGGTTCCGGCATCCTGCCGGCCTCGATGCGCCCCGCCTACGACGCCAGCTATGCCGACTGGCAGGCCAAGGGCCTGCCCGACGCGTTGGCCAAGCAGCTCGCCGCGTTGCCTTATCTCGAATGGTGCTGCGACATCATCGAAGTCGCGCGTGCGCGCAAGCTCAAGGCGGTCGATGTGGCCAAGGCCCATTTCCGGCTCGGCGATGCGCTCAAGCTGCCGTGGCTCTACGCGCAGATCGACACGCTCGCGGTCGATGGCCGCTGGCACGCGGTCGCGCGCGGCTCGCTGCGCGACGAGCTCGCCGCCCAGCAGCGTCTGCTGACCATGCAGGTGCTGGATGCGCCGGGCGCCAATGCCGACGCCCGGGTCAAGCACTGGATCGAGCGCGACGACGCCTCGCTGCGGTTCACCCTGTCGATGCTGGCGGAACTGGCGGCGCAGAAGTCGCTGGACTATCCGACCGCCTCGGTCGCGGTGCGCAGGCTGTCGATGCTCTCGGTGGCGGACTGAGCCGCGACGACCGGTCGACGCCGGACGCGAGGCAAGATGTGATGCAGAAGGAACGGCCGCTCGCGCGGCCGTTCCTTTTTTCTGCGTCGATGCCGCGGTGGATCAGCTTCCGCGCGCCAGTACCACCAGGCGGTCGTAGGCGCCGTTGAAGGTGTTCTGGTCGCCGGGGAACGTGCCGGAATCGGCGAACTGCCAGAACGTGTAGTAGCTCCAGGCGTAGGGCAGCGTGCCGACGGTGCTGGCATAGCGCGCGATCCACAGCGGGCTGGTCGCGCTGAAGTTGCCGGAGGTGCCCACGCAGGTCGTCCACCAGCTGGTGCTGGTGTAGATCACCGGATAACGGCCGGTGCGGGTCTTGTAGCGGTTGCTGAAGGACGAGATCCACGACGCCATGCCGCTCTTGCTCAGGCCGTAGCAGGTCGCGCCGTACGGGTTGTATTCCATGTCCAGCGCACCGGGCAGGGTCTTCGCGTCCGCGGACCAGCCGCCGCCGTGGTTGACGAAGTAGTCGGCCTGCGCGGCGCCGGTGGTGGTGTCCGGACGGGCGAAATGGTACGCGCCGCGGATCATGCCGACGTTGTACGAGCCGTTGTACTGCTGCGCGAAGTACGGGTTGGTGTAGTACGTGCCTTCGGTCGCCTTCACGTAGGCGAAACGTGCGCCGTTGGCGTACGCGGCCGACCAGTTCACGTTGCCCTGGTAGCCGCTGACGTCCATGCCGGCGACCGAGCCGGCCTTGGTGATCGACGGCAGGACGCCGCGGCGTGCGAACGGCGGAACTTCGCGCAGGCGGATCTGCGAACCCATCGGATGGTCGTTGGCGACGATGTAGGCCGCGACCGGCGACGGAATCTCCGGATTGAGCTTGTCCAGCCAGTCGGCTTCGAGGCCGGGTGCGGGGACCGCTTCGGCGGTCGCCTGCGGGGTTTCCGCCGCGCGCGGCGCCTGCCGCGGGGCCGCCGTGGCGGTGGCGAGCGTCAGGGCGGCAAGGGCGACGAACAGGGTCGTGCGCGTCGCGGCGGTGCGCGACGAGGGGCGTTGCGACATGCGGTATTCCTCCATGAAAACAATGAGACCGGCGCATGCGGGGGATGGCGCCGGCGGTGTCGTTGCAGTGGTGCGCATCGGGAGAACGGTCCATGGGATGCCCGGTGCGCTCCCGGAGGATAAGGACGCCCGTCCTCTCGCTCCGTGATGGACATCATTTTCCTGGTGCGCAGGACATCCGGATGTTCTCGAAGACAACCGCCGTCACGTTTCCGCGTCCCCATCGCCGGGCACGTGGCGCCGCGCGACCTGGTTGCCGGCTTCGGCGGTGACGCCTGCATGATCGATCGCGATTCGAGGGTCGCCGGTCGCGGATCGATGATGACGTCGTCGGGGTGAACATGCGGCAGTGGCGATGCATGCGCCTCGAAGCGGGCTGTCGTCGCGGTATGTCGCGTGATGGTGATTCCAGTATATTCCCGGCATCACGGACCCGCGGACGACGTCCGGAGCGCCCGCCATGCCCGCAGCACGGAAAATCGCCTTCCTCGCCAGTCCCACGCCGGATGCGCAGTCCGTGCGCGCCCTGTTCGCGGCGCGGCATGGCCACCACGCTCCCGAGGAAGCCGATGTGCTCTGCGCGCTCGGCGGCGACGGCTTCATGCTGCAGACACTGCATCGCTTCGGCGGTCTGGGACGACCGGTCTACGGCATGAAGCTGGGCACTGTCGGCTTCCTGATGAACCAGTACGGCGACGACGACCTGCTCGCGCGGCTCGATACCGCCGAACCCGCGGTGTTGCGTCCACTGGAGATGCGCGCGCACACCGAGTCCGGCGCGACCGTGGTGTCGCTGGCCTACAATGAGGTCTCGCTGTTGCGCCAGACCCGGCAGGCGGCGCACATCGCGGTCGAGCTGAGCGGCCAGACCCGCCTAGATGAACTGATATGCGATGGCGTGATGGTCGCCACTTCCGCCGGCAGCACCGCCTACAACTACTCCGCCGGCGGCCCGATCCTGCCGTTGGGCAGCGGCGTGGTCGCACTCACCCCGATCGCCCCGTTCCGCCCGCGCCGCTGGCGCGGCGCCCTGCTCAAGGCCGACACCGAAGTGAAATTCCGCGTGCTCGATCCCTACAAACGCCCGGTCAGCGCCACCGCCGACTCGCACGAAGTCCGCGATGTCGTCGAGGTCGCCATCCGCGAATCCCGCGATCGCACGGTGACGCTGTTGTTCGATCCCGAGCACAACCTCGAAGAGCGGATCCTGAGCGAGCAGTTCGTGGCGTGATGCCCGACCCCCATCACCTCCGCACCCTGCCCATGCCCGACATCCTGCTCGCCACCCTCAACGCCCGCTACTCGCACGCCTCGCTCGGACTGCGCTATCTGCGCGCCAATCTGGGCGCGCTGCGCGAACGCTCGGCGATCCTGGAGTTCGTGATCGGGCAGAAGACCGAGGAGATCGTCGAGAAGATCCTGGCGCAGCGGCCGAAGGTACTGGGGCTGGGCGTCTACATCTGGAACGTCGAGGAGAGCACGCGGCTGGTGGCGCAGCTGAAGACGGTGGCGCCGGAGATCCTCATCGTCCTCGGCGGGCCGGAGGTCAGTCATGAAGTCGGCGAACAGCGGATCTGCGCGTTGGCCGATGTCGTCATCACCGGCTGGGGCGATGTGACCTTCGCCGAGGTCGCGGGGCAACTGCTGCGCGGCGAGACGCCGCATGCGCGGGTGATTCCGGGACGGCAGGCCGCGCTGAACGATCTTGTGCTGCCCTACGACGAATACACCGACGAGGACGTGCGTCAGCGTCATCTCTACGTCGAGGCCTCGCGCGGTTGCCCGTTCAAGTGCGAGTTCTGCCTGTCGTCGCTGGACAAGACCGCCTGGCCGTTCGATCTGCAGCGGTTCATGGCGTCGATGGAGACGCTGTACGCGCGCGGCGTGCGCCAGTTCAAGTTCGTCGATCGCACCTTCAACCTGAAGGTCGACACCTCGCTGGCGATCCTCGCGTTCTTTCTCGCGAAGATCGAGGCGTCGCCCGACGATCCGCCGTTCGTGCATTTCGAGCTGATTCCCGACCATCTGCCGGAACGCCTGAAGGACGCGATCGCGAAATTCCCCGAGGGTACGCTGCAGTTCGAGATCGGCATCCAGACCTTCGATCCCGAGGTGCAGACGCGCATTTCGCGCCGCCAGAACGACGAGAAGGCGGCCGCGAACCTGCAGTGGCTGCGCGCGCATTCGCGTGCGCATCTGCACGTGGATCTGATCGCCGGCCTGCCGGGCGAGACCGTCGAGAGTTTCGCGCGCGGCTTCGACCGGCTCGTGGCGCTGGCGCCGCACGAGATCCAGTTCGGCATCCTCAAGCGCCTGCGCGGCGCACCGATCGCGCGTCACACCGGGGCGCACGATCTGCGCTTCAATCCCGATCCGCCGTACAACATCCTCAGTACCGATGTCATCGATTTCGCGACCATGCAGCGGCTGTCGCGGTTCTCGCGCTACTGGGACATGATCGCGAATTCCGGGCGCTTCCCGCGCACGCTGCCGTTGCTGCTGGGCGAAACCCCGTTCCTGCGGTTCCTCGCCTTCAGCGATTGGCTGTACGCACGGACGGGGCAGACGCATGCGATCGCGCACGAACGGATGGTCCATTTCCTGCAGGCGTTCCTGGCCGGCGAAGGCGGCGTGCCGGAGGACCTCGCGAACCGGGCGCTGATCGACGACTACCGCGGGCAGGGCGGCCGCTCGCGCCTGGCCTTCGAGGCCGTCGATGCACCGTTGCCGCGACCGATGGCGAAGCACAAGCGCGCGACCCCGTCGCGGCAGGCAAGGCATCTGAGCGGGCGCGACTGACATGCCGCCGTATCCGCGGGTCTGCCGGTTTCCGCGAGGCGAGTCTCGACGGGTGAGACCGAACCGCGAGACACTGCGCGCATGACCGCGACCGATCAGCCCCAGCCCCTCGTCATCGCCATCTCCTCGCGGGCGTTGTTCGATCTGGAGGAGAGCCATGCGCTGTTCGAGCGCGCCGGCGTTGCGGCGTACGCGCAGTTCCAGCGCAGCCGGGAGGACGAAGTGCTGGCGCCGGGCATCGCCTTTCCGCTGGTGCGCAAACTGCTGGCGCTGAATCGCGATGCGCCGTCGGGCGCGCCGCGGGTCGAGGTCATCCTGATGTCGCGGAACTCCTCGGACACCGGTCTGCGGGTGTTCAATTCGATCCAGCACTACGGTCTGGAGATCGTCCGCGCGACCTTCACCTCGGGTGCGCCGACCTGGCCCTATGTCAAACCCTTCGGCGCGCATCTGTTCCTCTCGGCCAACGCCGAGTCGGTGCGCCGCGCGCTGGAGCACGGGGTCGCGGCCGCCACCCTGTTGCCGGCGACGACGGAAGATCCTTCGGACGACGGCAACGCCGCCGGCACGCGCGGGCAGATCCGGATCGCCTTCGACGGCGATGCGGTGCTGTTCGACGACGAAGGTGAGCGCATCACCCGCGAAGGCGGGCTGGAGGCCTTCGCCCGCCACGAGCGCGAACGCGCGCATGAACCGCTGTCGGGCGGGCCGTTCCGCGCGTTCCTCGATGCGTTGCATCGGCTGCAGGCGGCCTATCCGGTCGAGGCGTGCCCGATCCGCACCGCGCTGGTCACCGCGCGTTCGGCGCCGGCGCATGAGCGTGTCATCCGTACGCTGCGCGAGTGGGGCATCCGGCTCGACGAGGCGCTGTTCCTGGGCGGGCGATCCAAGGGCCCGTTCCTGCAGGCATTCGGGGCCGACATCTTCTTCGACGATTCGCCGCACAACATCGACTCCGCGCGCGAGCACGTCGCCGCCGGGCATGTGCCGCACGGCGTGGCGAACCGTTGACCTGTTTCCGACACGATGAAGTGCATGCGAGATGGGAACCTGGTCCTGCGAACCGTTCGGCAACGATGGTGCCCTCGACTGGGCCCAGGCGCTTGAAGGGCTGACGGACTTCGCGTTCGTCGCGAAGACCCTGCAGCAGGCGATCGACGACGATGAGCCGCTGGAGGCCGACCTTGCCGAAGAGGTCGTGGCCGCCGCCGAAGTGGTCGCGAGGGCGTTGGGGCGCGGCACCCAGGCGGATGGTTACGCGGCCGGTGTGGACGCCTGGCTGCGGACGCTTTCGGTGAAGCCCGATGTGCGCTTCGTCGCGCTGGCGCGTCGGGTGCTGAAGCGCGTCCTTGGCGTCGATTCCGAGCTTCGGGAGCTCTGGGAAGAGAGCAGCGAATACGTCCAGTGGCAGCAGGGCATGCACCGGTTGCAGGCGGCGCTGCACGATTGATTCTGCGGATCACCGTACCGTCCGCGATCCGGTCCACGAATACGACAAGGGGCCTCGCGGCCCCTTGTCGTTCCTGCGATGACGCGGTGCCTCAGCGCGCGCGACCCGCGCTTTCGCGGCTTTCCAGCGGCGCCAGGCGCGACTGGTCGTTCAGTCCGAGCTGACGCACCTCGAACGGCGCGCCGTAGCCGGCCGGCAGATGGCTGCGATCGAACTGCAGCACCAGCATGCCGTTGCCGCGCTTCATCCACGCGGCGCTGTGCGCCTGCGACACCGGACGCAGGGTGCCGTCCGGAGCGGTGGCGTACAGGGTGCCGCGGGCTTCGTAGCGGCCTTCCGAGCCGGCCTTCACCGGCAACGCCATGCGCATGGTGCGGGCGTTGAAGGCGAACACGCCGTCGAAACGCGCGGTCGGCGCGGCCACCGCGAACGCGGTGCGCGCATCGCGCTGGACGCCGTCGGCGTTCGCGAACACCTGCAGTTCCCACAGGCCCGGCGTGTTGCCGGTGGCGGTCGGCAGTTTCACGTTCGCGCTCAGGCCGCCCCGACCGTCGGCGCTCAGCGTCACCGGCCAGTTGCGGCCATCCGGGGCCACCAGCAGCGCTTCGGCCTGTACCGACGCGGTGCGTTTGCCGCTGCGGCTGAAGTCGACATCGAAACGCAGACTTTCGCCGGCGAGGGCGTGGTCGCGATCGGTGCCGGCGCGCAGGATGTCGCCGCTCTCGGGCTCGTAGACGTGGACCAGATAACGGCCCTCGGCCTTGGGCACGCGCAGGGTGTAGGTGTCGGCGCCTTCCTGCGGATCGAGCTTGGCGACGATGCTGCCGTCCTGCACGTCCATGCCGGCCTTGGCCAGCTGTTCGGCGGACGCGATGCTCTGCAGCTTCGCGGCGCCTGCGGCATCGCGGATCTGCAGCGACCCGGACTGTAGCGCGCGCGCGCCACGCGTCGGGCTGATGCGGATCAGGCTGCCCGGGGCGGACATCTTCAGCGACACGCCGCGATCGAGTTCGGCGGCGTCGACGGTCTGCCAGTATTCGCGGCTCTGCGCCACGTGCGGCTGGGGCGCGACCAGGACCTGATCCGGGTCGAGCTTCCACGCGAACGAGACCGGGGCGCGCTCGATCTTGGCCGCGGGTGCGGGCAGGGCGACGAGGCGGTTCGGGGCCTGATCCTTGCCGCCGGCGGGGCGCAGCGGTTGTGCCGCGTCGGCGCCGAAGGAAGCCGCGCCGAAGGAAAACAGGGCAAGGGCAATGGCGATGGAAAGTCTCATGGCGATGTCCTCACTGGCCCGCGTCGGTGCGGAGAATGGTGTTGAGGCCGAAGCAGGCGCGACGGCTCTGGTTGTGCGACAGCGGTTCGCCGCCGGCCATGCGCGAGGTGTCGTAGAACCACACCGAGCCGGCCGCCGATTGGCTGGTGCAGTTCAGGAAGCCGTCGGAGCAGCTGTTCAGCCAGTTCTGGGTGGTTTCCAGACCCACGTTCTCCGCATAGCCGCCGCAATAGCTGTCGCCGTCGAACGGCGAGGAGTCGACGTCGGTGCCGACCACGCTGCGGAAGGTCTTCGGCAGCGCCGGACGGCCGCTGGTGCCGTAGAGATAGTTGGTGTTGTAGTAGCTCATCCAGCTGGACTGCTGCATGCGCACGGCATCGTTCTGGTAGCCCAGCAGCCAGCCGAGAGCGGCTTCGAAGATGTTGCCGTTCATGACTGCATCGGCCAGGGGCGTGCCCGCGGAGGACGGGGCCAGTGCATTGACGCGCACGATCTTGCTGATGATGTTCGGATAACGGCTGTCGTACGTGGGGTTCGACATGATCCAGCGGACCACGTTGCCGCCGTTGGAATGAGTGATGACGATGAGGCGGGTGATGCCCTTGTTGTTGATGAAGGTCGTCAACTGCCCGGCCAGGCAGCCGGCGGCGCGGCTGTCCCACATGTACTGGGTGAAATCGCAGTTGATCACCACGTAATTCGCCGGATTCGGCAGTCCTCCGCGCACGGAGTCGACCATGGCGGGCTGCCAGTAGTCGTTGTAGGCATTGCTTTGTGACCCGGTGCCGTGGACGAAGGCCACGCCGGTGTTCGCGAACGCAAACGGTGCCGCCAAGGCGAGCAGAAGCCCGCTGAGGTATCTACGCACGTTGATTGTCCCCTCGGTGTTGTAGTTTCGAGATCCCTGAACGCGCGGCCGGTGGCCGCGCTTGTCCTGTCGGAGACGCGATGCGCCCGTGATGCGGAAGACGCGGGGGCGTCGAGTGCTCCATCTCTGCCGTGCGGAGGCGCATGGCATTGCGACCGAGAATACGGGGGCGTATTGACAGTGTCATGTCGCAATGCGGCATGAACGCCCTTCCATGGCGTCGACGGCGCCGGAACGGGCCGCGGCCGGCGGGCCGTTCCGGGGCTCGATCAGTTCAGAACTCGAGGTCCAGCGCGGCGCAGAGATAGTCCATGAACGGGCCGAGCTGGCGCAGATCCCGGCCCAGCGTGGCGAGCAGGCGCGGGCCGGTCATGGTCGCGTCGTCGATCGTGCGCAGAGCGACATGGTTCTTGCGGCGCAGGTCGTCGAGATGCGGAAACTCCGCCGGATAGCCGCGCGGCGGGCGCACCAGCATCTCGCTGTCGTCCAGATCGAACCGTTTGCGGAACGCGGTGGCATGCGCGGCGGCGGCCCAGTTGCCCGGATTGTCGACGATGAACTGGCGGACCCGGCGGAGGGTTTCGGGTTCCGGATGCCACAGGCCGGCGCCGACGAAGCAGTGGCCCGGCTGGAGATGGAGGTAGAACGACGGCGCTTCCACTTCCCGGCTGCGGGCATGGAACAGGCGCGCGCCCTGCCAGCGCTTGTACGGCGTCTTGTCGTTGGAGAACCGGGTATCGCGATGGATCCGGAACAGCGAGCCGCCGACCGTTTTCGGGTCGGCGCGGAAGTGTTCGCTGACCTCGCGCAGCACCGGCTGCAGATCGGCGATCAGGGCCAGGAATGGCCCACGCACGTGATCCTCGTAGTCCTGCTTGTGGGCGTGGAACCATTCGCGCTCGTTGTGGCGGGCGAGCTCTCGCAGGAAGCGGAAACTGCGGTCGGAAAAGTAGGTGGTCACGACAACGATTCCTCCAGGGCATCGGCCCAGGCCTGGGACCGGTCGAGCAGCGCGAGTGCGCGGCCGTCGTCCGCGTGCGCGAGGCGCAGCGCGGCGAGTTCGGCGCGGTGGCCGTCGAACGTGAGTTCCGACAGGCCGCGATCCTCGCACAGCCGCATGCGACGGTAGGCGTCCCACCGTTCGCGCTCGGCGGGCGACAGCGTGTCCGGCCAGTTGCGTGCGCGATAGCGGAACAGCAGTTCCGGCAGACGCGGATCCTGGAACGCGAAATCGCGCGCGCCCAACGCCTGCGGCGGCGTGCTGCGCAGTTCCGGGAACTTGCGCTTGTCGGCGTCGTTCAGGAAACCGTCGTACAGGGCGCCGTCGACATCGGACGGCGCGGGTGCGCCGGTCGCGGCGTAGATGCGGCGGATCTTCTCGGCCAGCGCCGGGCCCGCGGCGCGCAGCTGCGCCGCCCGTGCGTCGATCTGCGCGGTATCGATCCGCAGCCGCGCGAAATCCGCTTCGCGCAGATGCGACCAGTCGATCAGCATCGGACTGCGGTTGAGATGCACTTCCTTCAGCGGAATGCGGGTTTCGCCGGGCGGCAGATCCGCGGCGGGCGTGTACAGGCGATCGGCGATCGCCTCCGCGTCGAGTTCGAGCAGGGCATCCGGCGCTTCGTGCAGATCGAACACGATCACCCGGTTGTCGATCCGCGGATGCCGCGCCAGCGGCACCACCGCCGCCGCGCACAGCCGCGCGGCCGGAAACCGCTGCGACACATGCAGCACCGGCGTCATCGCGATCGGATCGAGCAGGCTCCCGGCGAAACGCTTGTCGCGCAGCTTCAGCACATAGACCCAGAGTTTCGGCTGCGCGGTCTTCAGTCTGCGCGCCATGCCGATCAGCGCGCGCACATCGGACAGCGCTTCGTGCGCCTCGCCTTCGCGCACGTCGTTGGCCGTGGCCAGATGCTCCAGCCGGAACGAGGGCGTGCCGTCCTCGCGCTGCGGCCAGACGATGCCCTCGGGTCGCAGCGCATGCGCCAGCCGCATCACGTCGAGCAGATCCCAGCGCGAATTGCCGCCGCGCCACTCGCGTTCGTAGGGATCGTAGAAATTGCGGAACAGACCGTGGCGCACGAACTCGTCGTCGAAGCGCAGCGAGTTGTAGCCGAGCGTGCAGGTCTCCGGCGTCGACATCGCCTCGAAGATCCTGGCGAAGGCCTCGACCTCGGGCACGCCCTCGCGCAGCGCGCGCTGCGGCTCGATGCCGGTGATCAGGGTCGCCATCGGCGAAGGCAGCAGATCGTCGGCCGGCCGGACCAGGAAATCCCACGACGCATCGATCGGGTTCAGATCCGCATCGGTGCGGATCGCCGCGAACTGTGCGATCCGGCTGCGGCGGGGATCGGTGCCGAAGGTCTCCAGGTCGTAGAACAGGAAGCTGGTCGCCATCGCTCACTCCACCGGCAACGGCGTCAGCCGTTCGTGCACCATGCGATCGACCGCCTCCCAATCCAGCCCCTGCAGGCTGTCGCGGCCGGCGGTGGCCTCCACCAGCAACGCCCGCTGGACGCGTCCGCGTTCGAACGCGAGCGCGTACGGCAATCGGCGGAACGACACCATGGTGTAGCGCGGCACGAAACGATCGGGATGGCGCTCGGCGAGCGCGCGTTCGAGTTCGCGCTGGAGCAGGAAATCCGCGTCGTCGACGCGATCGCTCATCTCGCGGTAGTTTTCCAGCGCCATCTGCTGGATCGCGGCGGCGTTCGGTTTGCGCTCGGTCTCGAACGCGGCGAACGCGGTCGCGGTGTCCGGGTCGCGCTCGAGATGCGTCGCCAGCGCCACGCAGTCCTCGAAGGCGCAGTTCATGCCCTGACCGTGGAACGGCACCATCGCGTGCGCGGCATCGCCCAGCAGCACCGCGCGACCGTCGAGACGCCAGCGGTCGAGAGACAGCGTCGCCAGCAGGCCGGTGGGGTTCGCATCGAAGTCGCGCACCAGTTCGGGGATCAGCGGCAGTGCGTCCGCGAAGTCGCGTTCAAACAGCGCCTGCGCGGCGCGGCCGTCGGGGACCGTGGCGAAGCTGACCGGGCATCCGTTCGGCAGCGGTGCGCCGGGGAGGAACAGGGTCACCGTGAATGTGCGTTCGTCGTTCGGCAGGGCGATGCACATGTAGTCGCCGCGCGGCCAGATGTGCAGCGCATTCGGTTCGATCCTGAAACCGCCGTCGAAGCCTGGTGGAATTTCGAGCTCCTTGTAGCCGTGCGGCATGATCTCGATGCGTTCGCCGAGATCCTCGATCCGCAGCATCGCCGCGCGCAGACTGGAACCGGCACCATCGCAGCCGATCAGGGCGTGGAACGGATGCGCGATGTCCTCGCGTTCGCCCACGAAATGCGCGATCCGCGCATCGAAATCGACCGCTTCCAGGCGGCGATCGAAATGCAGACGGGCGCCGGCGGCTTCGGCCGCATTCAGCAGCACCAGGTTGAGATCGCCGCGACTGATCGACCAGATCACCTCGCTGTCGTCCTTGCCGTAACGCTGCAACTGCTGGCGACCGTCGGCGAAGTGCACCATGCGGCCACGCATCATCACCGCCTGCTTCAGCACGTCGGCGGCGACCCCGGCGGCGCGCAGCGCGTCGAGACCACGCTCGGCCAATGCGAGGTTGATGGAACGGCCACCTGCGTAGCCGTGCACGCGCGGATCGCCGCGGCGCTCGAACAGATCGATCTCCCAGCCCTGTCGTGCCAGCAGCGTGGCCAGCAGCGGTCCGGCGAGGCCGGCGCCGACCAGGGTCAGATGTTTGCGCGGCATGCGTTCCGGTGCATCGGTCATGCGTTCCACTCCTGGACGGCGCGCGCGAAACGCTGCACGTCGGCGAAGGTGTTGTAGAGCGGGGCGGGCGAAATGCGGATCACGTCGGGTTCGCGCCAATCGCCGAGCACGCCGCGCGATGCGAGGAACTCGAACAGCGCGCGGCCCCGTTCGCGCCCGCCGATCACGCGCAGCGACAGCTGGCAGCCGCGTTCATGCGCAGCCGTCGGGGTCACGATCTGCAGCGTATCGGCGAGATGCGCCCGGATCAGCGCTTCGAGATGGCCGGTCAGCGCTTCCGATTTCGCGCGCAGCGCGTCCATACCGGCACGCGCGAACAGGTCCAGCGAGGCGCGCAGCGGCGCGAGACCCAGCACCGGCGGATTGCTGAGCTGCCAGCCATCGGCGCCGGGCGTGGGCACGAACTCCGGTCCCATGCGGAACCGCGTGGCCTGATCGTGGCCCCACCAGCCGGCGAAGCGTGGGCGATCGGTATGCGCATGACGTTCGTGCACGAAGCAACCGGCGACCGCGCCGGGGCCGGCATTCATGTATTTGTAATGGCACCAGACCGCGAAGTCGGCGCCGCCGTCGTGCAGTCGCAGCGGCAGATTGCCGACCGCATGCGCGAGATCGAAACCGACCACGGCGCCGGCGGCATGGCCCAGACGTGCGATCTCCGCGAGATCGAACGCCTGGCCGGTGCGGTACTGCACGCCCGGCCACAGCACCAGGGCGAGCCGGTCGCGATGCGCATCGATCGCGCGCGCGATCGCGTCCATCGAGAAGGTGCCATCGGCGCGGTCGGGAGCGAGTTCGATCAGATGGCGTTCCGGCGACAGGCCGTGGAAGTGGAGCTGCGACGCCATCGCGTGGCGATCGGACGGAAACGCGCCCGCCTCCATCAGGATGAGATTCCGCTGCGTGTCGGGACGGAAGAAACTGACCATCATCAGATGCAGATTGGCGGTCAGCGAATTCATCGCCACCACTTCCGATGGCAACGCGCCGACCACGTCGGCGAGACCGTCGCGGACCAATGCGTGATACGGCATCCACGGGGCCGGTTCGAGGAAATGTCCCTCGACCGCGTCGCGCGCCCACTTGTCCATCACCTCGTCGACGTACGCGCGCGCGCCCTTCGGTTGCAGGCCCAGGGAATTGCCGCAGAAGTACGCGATCTCGTGGCCGTCGTGGCGCGGGATGTGGAACTGCGCGCGGAAGTCGCGCAGCGGGTCGTCCGCGTCCTGCTGCCGTGCGCGGTCGTCGGTCATGAGAGTGTCGTTCACGCGAACCTCGACAGCGGCAGGCCCAGCCATTCCAGCGCGGTGCCGTGATACAGCCGTGCCTGTTCCGCGTCCGGCAGATCGAGCGCGGCGATGCCGGCGCCAGGCGCCTGTTCGCCGAGCGGGAACGGATAGTCGGTACCGAGCATGATCCGGTCGGTGCCGCAGGTGTCGATCAGGTAACGCAGTGCGCGCGGATCGGCGACCCAGGAATCGAAATACAGCCGCGACAGATATTCGCGTGGATTGCGGAAATTGTCGGTGGCGACCAGATCGGGCCGCATGTTGAAGCCGTGCTCGATGCGGCCGATGGTGTACGGAAAGCTGCCGCCCCCGTGGGCGAGGCAGACCTTCAATGCCGGCAGGCGTTCCAGCACGCCGCCGAAGATCAGGCAGCAGGCCGCGCGCGATTGCTCGGCGGGCATGCCCACCAGCCAGGGCAGCCAGTACTTGGGCATCGACTCGCTGCCCATCATGTCCCAGGGATGCACCAGGATCGCGGCGTCGAGTTCGCTGGCCGCCTGGAAGAAATCGAACAGTTCGGGCGCGTCGAGGTTCCAGTCGTTGATGTGCGAGCCGATCTGCACGCCCTGCAGACCGAGCTGGTCGATGCAGCGTTCGAGTTCCTGGATCGCGAGTCGCGGCGACTGCAGCGGAACGGTGCCGATGCCGGCGTAATGCCGCGGATACTCGCGCAGCGCTTCGGCCATATGGTCGTTCAGCGCCTGATGCAGGTCGTGCGCATGCTGCGGCTTCGCCCAGTAGCTGAACATCACCGGCACCGTGCTGATGACCTGCACCTGCACGCCGAAACCGGCGAATTCCTCGATCCGGATCTTCGGATCCCAGGTCTTGGGCCAGATCTCGCGGAAGAACCGGCCGTCCTTGTAGATGCGCGAACGTCCGTCGTCGCCGTGATGGATCACCGGGAACCGGATGTCGCCGTACTTGGCCGCGAGATCGGGCCAGTCGCGGGGCAGGTAATGGGCGTGGGTGTCGATCTTGAGCATGCGACGTCCGATGGTGATCAGGTCTGCGGGTCGTACTTCGCCGGTGCGGGGTTGAAATGCCCGCAGGCCTTGCAGGTGCGATGGTCGTGCGAGCGGTAGAAGCGTTCGAAGACCGCGGGAAAGTCGTTCTCGATGTCGACGAGCGGGAAGAATTCCTCGTACAGCTTCTCGTTGCAGCGCTCGCAGTACCACTGCAGGCCGTCGAGCTCGTGCGGCAGCCGCTTGCGTTCGATCACCAGGCCGATGCCGCCGGGCATCCGCTGCGGCGAATGCGGCACGCGCGGCGGCAGGAAGAAGGTCTCGCCGGCCCGGATCGGAATATCGCGCGGTTTGCCGTCTTCCTGGATGCGCAGCACCATCTCGCCCTCGAGCTGGTGGAACCACTCCGGGCCTTCGTCCCAGTGGTAATCGGTGCGCGCGTTCGGGCCGCCCACCACCATCACGATGAATTCGCCGTCGACGATGCACTTGTTGCCGACCGGCGGCTTCAGTTCGTGCCGGTGCGCGTCGATCCAGGCCTGCAGGTTGATGGGGTTGGACAGCATGGGGCGTCTCCTGTGGCGTCAGCCGGCGATGTCCTTCGGCGCGACGGCGATGCATTTCAGTTCGATCGCGATCGGCGTCGGCAATGCGGTGATGCCGAGCGTGGTCCGGCACGGTGCGGTGGCCGCGTCCGGGAAATACTCGGCCCAGATCGCGTTGTAGACGGCGAAATCCCGGCTCATGTCGGTGAGGTACACGGTCACGTCGACCAGATCCTCCCAGCGCGCGCCGCTGGCTTCGAGCACCGTGCGCACGTTGGCGAAGACCGCGCGGGTCTGCGCGGCGATGTCGTAGGCGATCAGCGCGCCATCGGCGTCGTGGACGTTGCCGGGGATGCCGTTGCTGGCGGGATCGCGCGGACCGATGCCCGACAGAAAGAGCAGATCGCCGACCCGACGCGCATGCGGATAGTGGCCGACGGCTTTCGGCGCGTGCGCGGCGTGGATGGCGTCGGACATCAGCGGTCCTCCCGATCGACGCGGATGCGTGCCAACGCGGCGGCGTATTGCGCTTCGAGCTGGTCGGACGCGGCGACATCCAGGCCCAGGTCGTGGACCAGACCGTCGCGCAGGGTGTAGACCCAGCCGTGGACGCTCAGCGTCTGCCCGCGCGCCCAGGCATCGCGGACGATGGTGGTCTGGCAGACGTTCGCGACCTGTTCGAGCGCATTGAGTTCGCACAGACGATCGTGCTGCAGCGGTTCGTCGCCCGCCGACGCGAGGACGTCCGCATGCTTCACCACCACATCGCCGACGTGGCGGATCCAGTTGTCGGCGAGTCCGACACGGGTGCCGGTCAGCGCGGCGTGCACGCCGCCGCAACCGTAGTGGCCGACGACGAGGATGTGTTCGACCTTGAGCACGTCGACCGCGAACTGGATCACCGACAGGCAGTTGAGGTCGGTATGGACGACGACGTTGGCGATGTTGCGATGGACGAACACCTCGCCCGGGGCGAGGTCGACCACCTGGTTCGCGGGCACCCGCGAGTCCGAACAGCCGATCCACAGATACTTCGGCGCCTGTTGCCGGGACAGGCGATCGAAGAAGGTGGGGTCTTCGCGGCGGATGCGTTCGGCCCAGGCCTGGTTGTTGCGCAGCAGTGCTTCCAGCGATCTACTCACATGACGGTCCTGTCGAAGGGAAGGGAAGCGGGAGTGTGCCGGATGCGGTCGTGTCCGTCGTGCATGTCGCGACGGATGCAGTCTCCCCCGGTGCCGCAATGCAAGAGGTTCCGTGGGTTCATGGCGCCAGACCGACATTGCGCGATTCGGTGAAGAAGCGCATCGCGTCCTGCCCGCCCTCGCGGCCGAGGCCGGACTGGCCGATGCCGCCGAACGGCGTGCGCAGGTCGCGCATCAACCAGGTATTGATCCAGACCATGCCCACGCGCAACTCGGCCGCCATGCGGTGCGCGCGCGACAGATGCGTGGTCCAGACCGACGCGGCGAGGCCGTAGTCCGACGCGTTGGCCAGCGCGAGCGCTTCATCGTCGTCGTCGAACGGTTGCAGCGTGACCACCGGCCCGAAGATTTCCTCGCGATTGGTCGCGCAGTCGGGGCCGAGGCCTTCGATCACGGTCGGCGCGACGAACCAGCCCGGGCGTTTCAATGCGTGGCCGCCGCAGAGGAAACGGCCGCCTTCCTCGCGGGCGCGGCCGAGCGCGCCGAGCACCTTGTCGTGATGCGCCTGTGACACCAGCGGCCCCATGCGCGCGTCGGGATCCATCGGGTCGCCCACGCGCAGCGCGAGCGTGCGCTCGACCAGCGCATCGCGGAATTCCGCGTAGATGCCTCGTTCGATCAGCATCCGTGAACCGCAGAGGCAGATCTGGCCACTGTTCTGGAAGGCCGATCGCACGATCGTGTCCAGATGCGTGCGCCAGTCGCTGTCGGCGAAGACGAGGGTCGGATTCTTGCCGCCGAGCTCC
>JAYRTK010000028.1:0-17778 GCA_041919595.1 Lysobacteraceae bacterium | reverse complement strand
CGAATACCTCGAACAGTGCGGCGACCCCGCCACCGGCCTGCCGTTCGGCGATACCGCGAACAATCTGAAGTCGGCGATCGCCGGCGAGACCCACGAGTACACCGACATGTATCCGGGCATGGCCAAATCCGCGCGCGACGAAGGCTTCGACGAGATCGCGGACTGGTTCGAGACCCTCGCGAAGGCCGAACGCTCGCACGCCAACCGTTTCCAGAAAGCGCTGAACGAACTCGGCGCCTGACCGGAGCCCGGGCCGTCCGACAGGCGAAGGGCGGTCCACCGCTTTCTTCCGCGCTCGCCTCTCCCGGCGCGGAAGGAAGCGTTCTTCGCGCAGACGCGCGCCGTGGCCCGTACCGCCGGGCCGACGATCCGGACCGGAATCCATTGTGAGGGATGCATGAGCCAGCCGCCGACCGCCGCCCCACCCGCCGCCGCGCGCGAAGGCAGTCTCGACGCGCCGACCCGACATCCGCTGGACTGGAACAACCCCGAATTCTGGGACGAGGCCGCGCTCGAACACGAACTGGAGCGGGTCTTCGACCTGTGTCACGGCTGTCGCCGCTGCGTCAGCCTGTGCCAGAGCTTTCCGACCCTGTTCGATCTGGTCGACGCCTCGTCGACGATGGAGGTCGACGGCGTCGCCAAGGCCGACTACGCCAAGGTCGTCGAGCAGTGCTATCTCTGCGACCTGTGCTACCAGACCAAGTGTCCCTACATTCCACCGCACGCGTGGAACATCGATTTCCCGCACCTGATGCTGCGCGCGAAGGCCGTGCATTTCAGGAAGCACGGTGCGCCGCTGTCGGCGAAACTGCTGTCCAGCACCACCGCGGTCGGCCGTCTCGCGTCGATCCCGGTCGTGGTCGAAGCGGTGAACTGGGGCAACCGCCAGCCCGCGCTGCGCGGCGCGATGGAGAAGACGCTGGGCGTGCATCGCGATGCCCAGGTGCCCGCGTACCACAGTCCGACCGCGCTGCGGAAACTCAAGCGCGACGACAGCGGCGATGGCGCGATCGCCGCCGGGCCGACCCGCGGCAAGGTCGCGATCTTCGTCACCTGCTACGGCAATCACAATCATCCGCAGATGGTCGAGGATCTGGTCGTGGTGCTGCGCCACAACGGCATCCCGGTGAAGCTGATCCGGCAGAATCAGTGCTGCGGCATGCCCAAGCTCGAACTCGGCGACCTCGACAGCGTCGCCGCTTACAAGGAACGGAACCTGCCGACGATGCAGGCGGCCGTGGACGACGGCTGGGACATCCTCGCACCGATCCCGTCGTGCGTGCTGATGTTCAAGCAGGAGCTGCCGCTGATGTACCCGGACGATCCCGCGGTGCAGGCGGTGAAGCGGGCGATCTTCGACCCGTTCGAATACCTGATGCACCGGCAGAGCGCGGGCCTGCTCAACACCGAATTCCCCAACGCACTGGGCAAGGTCGCGTGGCAGGCCGCCTGCCATCAGCGCGTGCAGAACATCGGCCCGAAGACGAAACAGGTGCTCGAACTGGTGCCGGGCACGCAGGTCACCGCGATCGAACGCTGCTCGGGCCACGACGGCACCTATGGCGTGAAGCAGGCGACCTACCCGCTGGCACGCAAGATCGCCAAACCGGTCGAAAACCGGGTCAAACAGGCCGAAGCGCAGCATTTCACCAGCGACTGCGTGATGGCCGGCGCGCACATCGCCCATGGCCTGGACGACGGCACGCAGGCGGAACATCCGGTGTCGCTGTTGCGGAAGGCCTACGGAATCTGACGCCATGCCCCCACTCACCCGCGCCGACCTCTACCCCCTCGAAACCTACGCCGTCGAGCGCCCGGCGTTCCGCGAACGCGTGCTCGCACACAAGCGGCGACGCAAGCTTTCGCTGGGCGAACACGTCACCCTGTTGTTCGAGGATCGCCTGACGATCCAGTACCAGATCCAGGAGATGCTGCGGATCGAACGGATCTTCGAGCCGCGCGCGATCCAGGAGGAACTCGACGCCTACAATCCGCTGATCCCCGGCGGCCGCGATCTGAAGGCGACGATGCTGATCGAGTATCCGGACGTGGAACAGCGCCGGATCGCGCTGGCGCGACTGGGCGGCATCGAACACCGCGTCCATGCCGACGTGGATGGCCATGGCCGCGCGACCACGCATGCCGACGAGGACATGGACCGCAGCGACGACGACAAGACCGCGGCCGTGCATTTCCTGCGCTTCGACTTCTCACCGATGCAGATCGCCGCGCTGCGCGCCGGCGCGGCGCTGGTCTTCGGCATCGACGATCCGCGGATGCCATTGCGCGTCGAAGCGCCGGCCGCGGTGCGCGAAGCGCTGCTGCGGGACTTCGACTGACGGCGACGGTGATCCGGCCGCTTCGCTACACTGACGCGGCCCACGGAACCGAACACGCGCATGCGCCGCTGGCTGCTGCTCTTCATCGCGATCGCCGCTGCCGCATGGTGGCTGGCCACACCCTCGACACCGACCTCCGCGCCATCGGCAACCGTCGTGCACACCGCACCGGGGTGCCCCCTGCCGGATCGACGTGCGGGCGCCGATGGCGCCGTGCAGAGCGATGCGCCGGATGCGACGGCATCGTTCCCGATCGCCGACGCGCGCGCTCGGCCGCTGGCGGGTTTCAGCATCGGCGCCCGGGTGCTGTCGCGACGCGACTACGACGGCGATCGCGAAGCGCGCTACGCGCCGCTGGATCTGGCGCTGGGCTGGGGACGGATGCGCGAGGACGCGGTGCTGGCGCAGTTGGACATCTCGCAGAGCAACCGCTGGTACCACTATCGCTGGCGCGACCAGCCGCCGCTGCCGATCGACGAGATCGTGCGCAGCAGCGCGAACATGCATCTGATCCCGGCGTCACCGACGGTGGCCGCGGCGCTGGACGGCGTGGCCGCCGGAGACAACGTGCGCATCGACGGCTGGCTGGTGCGGATCGACGCCCCGGACGGCTGGCGCTGGCGCAGTTCGCTCAGCCGCGAAGACCACGGCGGCGGCGCCTGCGAACTGATCTACGTCTGCGCGGTCACGACGCGCTGAGCGCCGCTTGGCGCGTGCGATGCACGTTGGACTGGTCGCGAAGGCCGTCTGCGTGCCCGATCCGGCGTCGCTCACCTTGCCAAGGCCACCTGCCAAGGAGGGCGCCACGGAACCCTGATTCGGCGCCACAGGCGGCGCAACGCGGCCTGTCCAACGTGCATCACACGCTCTACTCGCCGAATCCGGTCGGGCAGCTCACGCCGGTACCGCCGAGCCCGCAATAGCCGTTCGGATGTTTCGACAGGTATTGCTGGTGCTCGTCCTCGGCGTAATAGAACGTCGGCGCCGGATGCGTGATTTCGGTGGTGATCGCGCTCAGCCCCGCGGCCGTCAGCCGCGCCTGGAACGCATCGCGACTGGCCAGCGCCAGAGCGTGCTGGGCCGTGGTCTCGCAATGAATCACCGAGCGGTACTGGGTACCGGTGTCGTTGCCCTGGCGCATGCCCTGGGTGGGGTCGTGGTTTTCCCAGAACACCTTCAGCAGCGACTCGAACGCGATCCGCGCCGGGTCGTGGACCACCAGCACCACTTCGGCATGGCCGGTTTCCCCGCTGCAGACCTCGCGGTAGTTCGCGTTGGGCGTGTAGCCGCCGGCGTAGCCCACCGCGGTGGTGAACACCCCGGGCAACGACCAGAACTTGCGCTCCGCGCCCCAGAAGCAGCCCATGCCGAACTGCACCCGCGCCAGCCCCGGGAAGGCGTCGCGCAACGGCCGGCCATGGACGTGATGGACGTTGCCCAGCGGCATCGCCCCGGCACGGCCGGGCAGCGCGCGTTCGGGCGACGGCATGCGCTGTTTGTGGGCGCCGATGCCCAGCAGACCTGTCAGCGGTTCGAACATCGGGAGACTCCGCAGGGAGAAGGGTAAGGATAGAGAGCGGCGCATCGGACGGAAGGTTGCGCGGTCGCGCCTCTCCGGTCGAGAACCTTCGATCGGGCCACGCCGGGATGGGGCACGGCTCAGACCGTCGCGGACCTCGATGCGAACACCGCCGGCGCCACGCTGACGCGGTTGCGTCCCGCGCGCTTGGCGGCATACAACGCCTTGTCGGCCCGCTCGACCGCCGGCGGCGGCTGCGATTCGTGGGGGAGCTGATTGGCCACGCCGATGCTGACCGTCAACCGCAACGGATGCCCCTGATGGTGCAGGTCGGCGGTCTCGATCGCGATCCGGATCTGCTCGGCGATCGCGCGCGCCATCTCGGTCTGGCGCCCGGGCAGCACCACCAGGAATTCCTCGCCGCCGTAACGGCCGTAGACATCCTCGTCGCCCAACTGCGCGCCGATCAGTCTGGCGACTTCGCGCAGGCAATGATCGCCGCAGGCATGGCCGAGCTGGTCGTTGATCATCTTGAAATGATCGATGTCGACGAACAGCACCGACAGCGGCAGGCCGGTGCGGTGCGCGTGCTGGAAGGTCCGGGCGAGGGTCTGATCGATGCTGCGGCGGTTGAGCGCGCCGGTCAGCGAATCGACCTCGGCGGTGTGGCGCAGATGCAGGGCGGTGAACGCCTCGTCGATCTGCAGCACCGTGATCCGCGCCAGTTCGCGGACGATCGACAGTTCGTCGGGATGGAACACGGTCGCGCCGTTGCGTTCCAGCACCAGCGCGCCCCAGGCCGGCGCGCGCACCGGCAGCGACACCGCCGCTTCGATCGCCACCGGCGTGGCCTCGCCGCTGCGGCTCACCGGCTGCTGCACCTCGATGTTGATCGCCAGCTGCTGGCGCAGGTTCGGCAGGCGCGGCGTCACGTTGTCCACCAGCGCGTCGAGCGCAGCGCCGGGATGCGCGGCGAGGGTGTCGCGCCCGTGATAACCGCGGACCACCGCCAGCACGCGGTCGACCGGCACGATCCGACGGAGATGATCCAGCAGCAGGCGCATCGCCATCGGCTGGATCTCGTCCTCGGCGACGCCGCGCAGCCCCATCTGCAGCGCGGTCAGCAGTTCCGACCGCACCGCCTCGCGATACATCCGGCGCTCGGAATCGGCGCGCGCGCGCTGCTCGCGATCGCGCTGCTCGCGATACCTGCTGATCCGGCTGATCAGGCCGACGCTGACCATCGCCGCGCACAGCACGATCGCGGCTTCGTAGCCGTAGAGCGTCCACAGGTTGATGGCGATCAGCCCGCGCATGCCCAATTCCCAGACGATCGCCGAAGCGGCGATGATCAGCACCGAGGCGAGCACCGCGCCGGCAAGCGGCAGCCGCCGGCGCAGCGCGTCGATCAGCATGTGCGCCGCGACCGCGGTGCCGGCCACCCAGACGATCGGCACCAGCCAGGCGGTCAGCGGGTCGAGCCGCTCGCGCCAGGCCACGATCACCCCGGCCGACAGCAACAGCAGCATGCATCCCTGCTCGATGCCGCGGCTCAGGCGCGGATGGGCCTCGGCGATCTCGGAGTAACGCAGCAGGATGCGCAGCGCGGCGACCACGAACAGCAGCGAGATCGCATGCAGGCCGGCACCGCCGAGCTGACCGATCGCGCCGAACGGATCGATCCGGCACAGATGGCCGTTGTAGGTCGCCAGCAGCAGCGTGCCGGCGGTGCAGAACAGGAAGAAGGCGAAGAAACTCTGGTCGCGGGAGGCGAAGAACAGGGCCAGCGTGGTCAGGGCGAGCGTGAACAGGCTCGCGTAGGCCAGACTGATCAGGATGGTGGCCTTCTGGACGTACTGGTCGGCCAATTCCTCGGACACGATTTCCGGTTGCACGCTGGCGTTGCGCATCGAGGTCGCGACCAGCTCCAGCCGGATTTCGCCCTCCCAGGTCGAAGGCAGGCGGAACAGATAACCCACGGGCATCGGCCCTTCGGCCGGTTCCGGCGCCATGAACACGCGTGCGCCGCTGTCCCAGGCGCCATCGACCCGCAGCCGCACCGAGTCCAGCGGAACCCGCGGAATCCAGACCACCCAGTGCGGGGATTCGGTCGTGCGCGGAGGCAGCACGAAGCGCAGTTCGGCCCGCGCATGACGCGTGCCCTCGGTCACGCCCAACCGCAGCGCGCGACCGTCCACGCTCATCGCGGGCAGCCGGCCTTCATCGTCGGGAAGCGGCACCAGCCGCATCCGCAGCGGCCGATCCTCCGGCATCTCCGAACGGCCGGGAGCGAGGGCGTACAGACCCAGCAGCAGTGCCGCCATGCCGAAGGCACGGAGCCACTGCTGCGGAATATCCCAGGAGGGCAGCGCCATGATCAGCCGGAGATCGCGAATGACCGGATCTCCCTGGCATCGCCGCCTGCGCCGGGGCAGCAGGCAGCCTCGGCATGGGCAAAGCGCCCCGCCGGTGGAGGAAACGCGCGCGGTTCGGCCCTGAAGCCCATCGCTCGCCCCATTGCTGTCGATCCTGTCATGGCTGCATGCGCCCGGGTCCAACCCTGCTGGCGCCCCCCTTGCGGCATCCACACTATCATCCGCCCGCGACCGGCGTCAGCCGCCGTCCGGGCCCGCCATCGGGCGATCGCCGGGCCGTACGCAGGGACACGCCTCCCAAAGCGGTCCGCACCCTCTAAACTGACGGTTTTCGCAGCGCGCATCGCCGATGACTCCGGACTCCTCCACGAACACCCCGCCCGCCGACGCCCCTGCCGAGCGCCGCCAGGACTTCATTCGCCAGATCGTCCGCGAGGATCTCGCCAGCGGCCGGCACGCCGCCATCCGCACCCGCTTTCCCCCGGAACCCAACGGCTATCTGCACATCGGGCATACCCGGGCGATCTGGACCGACTTCGGCATCGCCGAGGAATTCGGCGGCCGCTGCAACCTCCGTCTGGACGATACGAACCCTGCGAAGGAAGATCCGGAATACGTCCGCGCGATTCAGGACGATGTACGCTGGCTCGGCTATACGTGGGCGGAACTGCGTCACGCTTCCGATTATTTCGAGGTGTTCTACCTCGCCGCCGAAAAACTGATCCGCCAGGGCGACGCCTTCGTCTGCGACCTCAGCGCCGACGAGGTCCGCGCATACCGTGGCAGCCTGACCGAACCGGGCCGCCCCTCGCCGTTCCGCAACCGCGGCATCGAGGAAAATCTCGACCTGTTCCGGCGGATGCGCGCGGGCGAGTTCCCGGACGGCGCGCGCACCCTGCGCGCGAAGATCGACATGGCCAGCGGCAACATCAATCTGCGCGATCCCGCGCTGTACCGGATCAAGCACGTCGAACACCAGAACACCGGCAACGACTGGCCGATCTATCCGATGTACGACTACGCGCATTCGCTCAGCGACGCGATCGAAGGCATCACCCATTCGCTCTGCACCCTGGAATTCGAGGACCATCGCCCGCTGTACGACTGGTGCGTGAACAAGGTCGATCCGGCGAACCATCCCGAACTGCTCGCGCCGCTGACCGGCAAGGGCCTGCCGTTCGAGGCCAGCAAGCCGCGCCAGATCGAATTCTCGCGCCTCAACATCAACTACACGGTGATGAGCAAGCGCAAGCTGATGACCCTGGTCGACGAAGGCCTGGTCGACGGCTGGGGCGACCCGCGCATGCCGACCCTGCAGGGCATCCGCCGACGCGGCTACACGCCGGACGCGCTGAAACTGTTCGTCTCGCGCCTGGGCCTGTCGAAGCAGAATTCGCTGATCGATTTCTCGGTGCTGGAGAACACCCTGCGCGAAGATCTCGACGGCCGTGCGCCGCGGCGGATGGCGGTGCTCGACCCGCTGAAGTTCGTGCTGACCAATCTGCCCGACGGCCACGAAGAAGCGCTGACGTTCTCGAATCATCCGAAGGACGAATCCTTCGGCACCCGCACCGTGCCATTCGCGCGCGAACTGTGGATCGAACGCGAAGACTTCGCCGAAGTGCCGCCGAAGGGCTGGAAGCGGCTGATCCCCGGCGGTGAAGTGCGCCTGCGCGGCGCCGGCATCGTCAAATGCGACGAAGTGGTGAAGAACGACGCCGGCGAGATCGTCGAACTGCGCGGCACGCTCGATCCCGAATCGCGCCCCGGCATGGCCGGCGCCGACCGCAAGATCAAGGGCACGATCCACTGGGTCAGCGCCGCGCATGCCGTCGAGGCGGAAGTGCGCCTGTACGATCGTCTGTTCACCGTGCCCGACCCGGACACCGACAACGACGGCAAGACCTACCGCGATTACCTGAATCCGGAATCGCGCCGCAGCGTGCGCGGTTACGTCGAACCGGCCGCGGCGAGCGCCGCACCGGAACAGGGCTTCCAGTTCGAGCGCACGGGCTATTTCGTCGCCGACCGTTTCGATCACACGCCCGAAACGCCCGTGTTCAACCGCAGCGTCACCCTGCGCGACACCTGGGCGACGGGCGGTTGACGCGACCTCACGCCGAACCCCGACCACACGCCGCCAGGGAGCCTCGCATGCGTATCGTTTTCGCACTCGCCGTCCTGCTCGCCGCATCGGCGCTGGGTTGCACCGCGCCCACGCCGACACCGGACACGCCCGGCAGCGCGGCGCCGCCGGCGCAGATGGCCGCGGAACCCGCAGCGGTCGCGGCACCGCCCTCTGCACCGGCACTGGCGCCCGTCGCCTCGACCCCGCCGCCACAGGCGATGGAGACGGCCGGGGATCGCGCGCCCGCGTTCGATCCCGCCAATCCCGATCGCAGCTGCCGCAGCGACAGCGACTGCGCGGTGAAGAACGTCGGCAACTGCTGCGGCTACTTCCCGCTGTGCGTGAACAAGGACGCGAAAACCGACCCGGCCGCCGTGCGCGCGCAGTGCGAGAAGGACGGCATGTCCTCGATCTGCGGCTTCCAGGAAGTGAAGGGCTGCCAGTGCGTGCAGGGCCGCTGCGAGAACCTCGCCGACGGCGCGTCGGCGATCATGTGATGCGAACTTTCCATTGATGCAGGGTTTTATCTGATGCAGGCTTTTTGCTGATGCTGTACGCCCAGGTCCACCTCACCCTGCCCGCCTGGGTGCACGATGCGGTCGACACCGCACGCACCTATCCGACCGATGCCGATAAGGTCGCGCTGGCGATCGCGCTGTCGCGCGGCAACGTCGAACACGCCAGCGGCGGTCCGTTCGGCGCCGCGGTGTTCGGCCCGGACGATCGCATCGTCGCGGTCGGCGTCAACCGCGTGCTGCCGCACAGCTGTTCGGTCGCCCACGCCGAGATGATGGCCTACATGCTGGCGCAGCAGCGCACCCGGCGTGCGCGGCTCAATCGCGACGCCGACGATGCATCGACCGGCCCGATCGTGCTCGCGACCTCGTCGCAACCCTGCTGCCAGTGCTACGGCGCGACGATCTGGGCCGGCATCGACCGCCTGCTGATCGGCGCCCGCGCCGAGGACGTGATGGCGCTGACCGAATTCGACGAAGGCCCGCTGCCGGCGGACTGGGTCGGCGAACTGGAGAAGCGCGGCATCGCCGTGACCCGCGATGTCGAACGCGAGGCCGCGTGCGTGGTGTTGCGGATGTACGGCGAGGGCGGCGGCGGAAAATATTGAACCCGACCGTCATGACCACCGAAGGCCTCCTCTGCTACTGCCGCGCGGGGTTCGAGCCCGAGCTCGCCGCCGAGCTGACCGATCGCGCCGCCGAAGCCGGTCACGGCGGCTATGCGCGCACCGAGCGCGGCAGCGGACAGGTGCTGTTCCTGGGCGACGATGGCGATGCGCTCTCGCGGGCGCTGCCGTTCGCGAACCTGATCTTCGCGCGACAGAAACTGCGGTTGATCGCCGAGTTGCGCGATCTCGATCCGAAGGACCGGATCGCGCCGATGCTGGAGACGCTTTGCGGGAGGGCCGGAAGGCCCGATGAGTCGCCCGCAGCGTCGGAGTCGGGCAGTCCGGCCCTCCCACGGGCTGCGTTCGGCACGCTCGTGGTCGAACATCCCGATTCGGACGAGGCCAAACCGCTGGCCGGGCTCGCGCGCAGTTTCGGCAATGCGCTGCGGCCGGCACTGCGCAAGGCCGGGGTGCTGACCGCACAGGACAACGACCGCCTGCCGCGGCTGCACGTCTGCTTCGTCGCCGGCGATCACGCCTTCCTCGCCGGAAGCGATCCGCGCGACAGCGCACCGTGGCCGATGGGCGTACCGCGCCTGAAGATGCACGCCGACGCACCGTCGCGTTCGGCGTTGAAGCTGGAAGAAGCGCTGCTCGTGCTGCTGAGCATGGACGAACGCAAACGTCTGCTGCGCGAAGGCATGCGCGCGGCCGATCTCGGCGCCGCGCCCGGCGGCTGGACCTGGGTACTGACCCGGCACAAGCTGCAGGTGACCGCGATCGACAACGGCCCGCTGCGCGAACACGTGATGGACACCGGCCTGGTGCAGCACCTGCGCGCCGACGGTTTCGCCTGGCATCCGTCGAAACCGCTGGACTGGATGGTCTGCGACATGGTCGAACAACCCTCGCGGGTCGCGGCGCGCATGGCCGAATGGTTCCGCGAAGGCTGGTGCCGGCACGCGATCTTCAATCTCAAACTGCCGATGAAGAAACGCTGGCAGGAGACCCGGCTCTGTCTCGATCGCTTCGAGGCCCAGGCCGGCAGACCGCTGACGATCCGCGCGAAGCAGCTCTATCACGACCGCGAGGAAATCACGGTGTTCGCGACGCCGGGGATGTCCTGAATCGTTCTCGCAACCGCCTCGCCGCAAACGCCCTTTCGAACAGGCGCGTGCTCTTCCGAGCAGCGATATTCTCGGACCGCCACCCACCGAACAGGCCTCCCGAACACGTCTCCGCCCCTCATCCGGTCGTCGACCCGCTTCCGGCCTGTCACGTCCGTCTGTTAAGTTGGGGGCATGGCCGTCGGCATCCTACTCATCACCCACCCTGGCATCGGCAGCGCCCTGCTCGAGGTCGCGACCCGGCTGCTGCGCCAGTTGCCGCTGAAGACCGAAGCGTTCGAACTGGCGTTCGATGTCGATCCGCATGCGGCCCTGCCTCTGGCCAGCGCCGCGCTGCGCCGGGTCGACGGCGGCGAAGGCGTGCTGGTCCTCACCGATCTCTACGGCGCCTCGCCGAGCAATCTCGCCGCGCAGGTCGCGCGGCTCGGCACGCCGGTGCGGCGAGTGTCCTCGCTGAACCTGCCGATGCTGCTGCGGGTGATGAACTACGCCGAGCTGCCGCTGGACCAGTTGCCCGCGGTGGCCGCGGCCGGCGCCCGCAACGGCGCCATCCTCGACGACGCATGACCCACCCGCCTTCCCGCCCCTACCGCCGCCCAGTGCCATGATCGAACGCGAACTCCTCATCCAGAACCGACTCGGCCTGCACGCACGCGCCACCGCCAAGCTGGTGCAGACGGTCTCCGCCTTCCGCTGCGGCGCGACGGTGGCCGCGAAGGGCCGCGAGGTCAACGCCAAGAGCATCATGGGCGTGATGCTGCTCGCAGCCGGCCATGGCAGCAGCGTGGTGGTTCGCACCGACGGCGAGGACGAGGCCGCGGCGATGGATGCGATCGTGGCGCTGTTCGAACGCCACTTCGACGAGGACAGCTGATGCGGAAGGACCTCTCCGGCCACGGCGCATCGCGCGGGAGCGCGCTGGGACGGGCGCGGGTGCGCCTGCCGCACGCGCTGGACGTGGCCGAAGAGCGGATCGGTGCGGACGAGGTCGAGGCCGAACTGGAACGCCTGCACCGGGCGATCGCGGTGGTGCGCGGCGAGATGCGCGTGCTGCGCAACCGTCTGCACGGCGCACTGGCGCACGAGGTCGGCGAATTCCTCGATCTGCACGCGCTGTTGCTGGACGATCCGGAACTGCTGGCCGGCCTGGACGAACTGATCCGCACCGGCCGCTACGCCGCCGATTACGCGCTGCGCCTGCAGCGCGACCGCATCGCGGCGGTGTTCTCGGGGATGGACGACGCCTATCTGCGCAGCCGGATCGACGACATCGACCAGGTGGTCGGCCGGATCCACGCCGCGCTGCACAAGCGCGCGGCCGATCTGCAGGGCATCGCCGGCGACATCCTGGTCACCGACACCGTCGCACCGTCGGAACTCGCGCAACTGCATGCGCAGGGCGTGATGGCCGTGGTCACCGCTGGCGGCAGCCCGCTGTCGCACACCGCGATCCTCGCGCGCAGTCTGCACATCCCGCTGGTGATCGGCGCGGCCCACGCGCTGCAGAAGGTCAACGATGGCGACGTGCTGGCCGTGGACGGCGGCAGCGGCCTGGTGATCCTCGAACCCAACGCCGAGGATCTGCGCGCGCATCGGGCGCGGGTGCAGGACTACGCGCGCGAACGCAAGCAGTTGCATCGCCTGCGCCGCGAACCCACCCGCACCGTCGACGGCGTCGACATCAAGCTGTGGGCGAACGCCGAATCGCGCGACGACGTGGCCGAGGCGCACGCGCTGGGCGCGGCCGGCGTCGGCCTGTACCGCACCGAATTCCTGTTCATGCACCGCCCGGTGGAACTGCGCCACACGCTGCCGGACGAGGACGAACAATTCCGCGCCTACCGCGATCTGGTCCTGGGCATGACCGGGCGCACGGTGACCATCCGCACGCTCGACATCGGCGCGGACAAGGCCGACGGCACCGGACTGGCGCTGACCGGCGAACCGAACCCGGCGCTGGGCCTGCGCGGCGTGCGGCTGTCGCTGTCGCGCACCGACCTGTTCCGCACCCAGTTGCGCGCGATCCTGCGCGCCACCGGCTACGGGCCGGTGCGGATCCTGGTGCCGATGGTCAGCGGACGCGAGGAAATGCTGGCGGTCCGCGCGCTGGTCCGCGACGTGCAGCGCGAACTGCGCGAACAGGGGCAGGCGGTGGCCGAGAACGTGCCGATCGGCGCGATGATCGAAGTGCCTTCGGCGGCGATCGCGCTGCAGACCTTCATCGCCGACACCGATTTCCTCTCGATCGGCACCAACGATCTGGTGCAGTACCTGCTCGCCGCCGACCGCACCAACGAAGCGCTGGGCGATCTGTATTCACCGCTGCACCCGGCGGTGCTGCGCCTGCTGCACGAGGTGATCCGCACCGCGCGCACCCAGGGCAAGCCGCTGGCGGTCTGCGGGGAAATCGCCGGCGATCCGCTGTTCGCGCCGGTGCTGCTGGCGCTGGGGCTGGAGGAATTCAGCCTGCATCCCGGCACCCTGCTGGAGGTCCGCCGCGCGGTCCGCCGGCTGGACCACTCGGCGCTGCGCGCGCGTGCCGCCACCCTGCTGCGGGTCCGCGACCGCGACGGCATCGAACGCTGGCTGGCGCGGGTGACGCCGTAGCGCCGTCGCTCGCGCGCCGCCGGCGGAGCAGATCTGCCAGGGCTTGATCTGCCGGAGCAGACCCGCCGGACCGGCGGATCAGCCCACCGCCACCCGCGCGTTGCGGAACATCCGCAGCCACGGCGACGCATCCGGCCACTCGTCCGGGCACCAGCTCATGTTCACCGAACGCGGCGTGCGCTCCGGATGCGGCATCAGGATCGTCGCGCGGCCGTCGCGGCTGGTCAGGCCGGCGATGGCCAGCTCGGAGCCGTTCGGGTTGGCCGGATAGGCCGTCGCCGCGCTGCCGTCGTTGGCGACGTAACGCAGGGCGACGGTCGCGGCATCGCGATCGGCGTCGCGATCGAAGCTCGCGCGGCCCTCGCCGTGCGCGATCGCCACCGGGATGCGCGAACCGGCCATGCCGCGGAAGAACAGCGACGGCGAGTCGGCGACTTCGAGCAGGCCGAAACGGGCCTCGAACTGTTCGCTGCGGTTGCGCAGGAAGCGCGGCCAATGTTCGGCGCCGGGAATGATGTCCTTGAGCTGCGACAGCATCTGGCAGCCGTTGCAGACGCCGAGGGCGAAGATCTCGGGGCGGGCGAAGAACGCGGCGAACGCATCGCGCAGCATCGGACGTTCGAGGATCGACGTGGCCCAGCCGCGACCGGCGCCGAGCACGTCGCCGTAGCTGAAACCACCGCAGGCGGCGAACCCTGCGAACCCGTCGAGCGCGACCCGACCGGCGATCAGATCGCTCATGTGCACGTCGACCGCGGCGAAGCCGGCACGATCGAAGGCCGCGGCCATCTCGATCTGGCCGTTGACGCCCTGCTCGCGCAGGATCGCGACCCGCGGACGCGCACCGGTGGCCACGTACGGCGCGGCGACATCCTCGGCGGCATCGAAGGTCAGTTTCGGCTGCAGGCCCGCGGCGTGGAAGCGGCGCGCGGCGGCGTGCTCCTCGTCGGCGGATTCGGGGTTGTCGCGCATGCGCTGCATCGCGTGGGTCACCGACCACCACGCATCGAACAGCGCTTCCCAGCGCCACTCCACCAGAGGCTCGCCATCGCGCAGCACGCGCACGGTCGCGGCGGTGGTCGGACGGGCGATGCGCTGCGCGCATTCGATCAGTCCGTGCCGCGAAACCAGATCGGCGAATTCGGCGCGATCTTCGGTCGCGATCTGCACGATCACGCCCAGTTCCTCCGCGAACAGCGTGCGCAGCGGATCGTCGCCCCAGTCGTCGAGGCTGATGTCCAGACCCAGATGCGAGGCGAACGCCATCTCGCACAGCGCGGCGAACGCGCCGCCGTCGGAACGGTCGTGGTACGCGCGGACGAGTCCGCGCTCGCGCGCGTCGCGCATGAGATCGAACAGGCCGCGCAGGCGCTCGGGATCGTCGAGATCGGGCACCTGCACCGAATGCGCGCCGTCTTCGCCGTAACGGCCGCCGAAACCGTCGTAGACCTGGGCCAGGATCGAGCCGCCCAGACGCTTGCGGCCGGCGCCGAGGCCGATGAGCCACAGTTCGGTTTCGGCCTCGCGCGACAACAGCGGCGTGAGCTGGGCACGGACATCGCGCACCGGCGCGAACGCGCTGACGATGAGCGACACCGGCGAGACCGATTTTTGCGTCTCGCCATCGGCCGACCACTGCGCCTGCATCGACAGCGAATCCTTGCCGACCGGAATGCTCAGATCGAGCGCCGGGCACAACTGCATGCCCACCGCCCTGACCGCATCGAACAGTCGCGCGTCCTCGCCGGGATGCCCGGCGGCGGCCATCCAGTTCGCCGACAGCTTGATCTGCGCCAGCGATTCCACCGGCGCGGCGAGCAGATTGGTGATCGCTTCGCCGACCGCCATGCGCGCGGCGGCGGCGGCGTCGATCAGCGCCAGCGGCGTGCGTTCGCCCACCGCCATCGCCTCGCCGGCCTCGGTATCGAATCCGGACAGCGTGATCGCGCAGTCGGCCACCGGCATCTGCCAGGGCCCGACCATCTGGTCGCGCGCGGTCAGGCCGCCGACACTGCGATCGCCGATGGTGATCAGGAAATGCTTCGCCGCGACGGTCGGATGCGCGAGCACGCGCAGCCCGGCCTCATGCAGATCGATGTCCATGCCGTCGAGCATGGGCCAGCGCGCCGGGGCCGGACGCTTCGCGTCGCGATGCATCTTCGGCGCCTTGCCGAACAGCACGTCCATCGGAAGGTCGATGGCCGGGGATTGCGGCGTCGCATCCACGGTCGCGCCGTAGCCGACGACCAGCCGCGCTTCCGCGGTCGCCGTGCCGACCACCGCGAACGGGCAGCGCTCGCGCGCGCACAGCGCGGCGAACTCGGCGACGCGGTCCTGGGCGACACCCAGCACGTAGCGTTCCTGCGATTCGTTGCACCACAGCTGCATCGGCGACAGCGACGGATCGTCGCTCGGCACCCGGTCCAGATCGACGACCCCGCCGACGCCGGAATCGTGCAGCAGTTCCGGGATGGCGTTGGACAGGCCGCCGGCGCCGACATCGTGGATGCACAGGATCGGGTTGGCGTCGGCGAGCGCGACGCAGCGATCGATCACTTCCTGGCAGCGCCGCTCCATTTCCGGGTTGTCGCGCTGCACGCTGGCGAAATCGAGGTCTTCGGCGCTCTCGCCGGACGCGACCGACGACGCGGCGCCGCCGCCGAGGCCGATCAGCATCGCCGGGCCGCCGAGCACGATCACCGCGTCGCCGGGCGACAGCGGCTTCTTCGCGACCATCGGCCGGTCGATCGCGCCGAGACCGCCGGCGAGCATGATCGGCTTGTCGTAGGCACGGACCAGACCATCGCCGTCGCGGGTCTCGAAACTGCGGAAATAACCGGCGAGATTGGGCCGGCCGAATTCGTTGTTGAACGCCGCGGCCCCGATCGGGCCGTCGAGCATGATCTCCAGCGCCGGCGCCATCCGCGGATTGAGCGGACGCGGCGCGCCTGCATCGCCCTGCTCCCAGGGTTGCGGCAGCGCGGGGATGCGCAGATGCGAGACGCTGAACCCGCACAGCCCGGCCTTGGGCTTGCCGCCGCGGCCGGTCGCGCCCTCGTCGCGGATCTCGCCGCCGTTGCCGGTGGACGCACCGGGGAACGGCGAGATCGCGGTGGGATGGTTGTGGGTCTCGACCTTGATGCAGAAGGCGCTGGGCGCTTCGGCCTCGGCGCGGTATTCCAGGGTCGCCGGATCGGGACGGAAGCGCTTCGCCGGGAAGCCTTCGACCACCGCGGCGTTGTCGCTGTACGCCGACAGCGTGTGCTCCGGGGTCTGCGCGTGGGTGTGCTTGATCATCCTGAACAACGAGACCGGCCCGCCGTTCAACAACTCGTTGCGGCCATCGACGGTCCAGCTCGCGTTGAAGATCTTGTGCCGGCAGTGCTCGGAGTTGGCCTGCGCGAACATCATCAGCTCGACGTCGTGCGGATCGCGACCCAGCTCGGCGTAGCGCGCGCGCAGGTACTCGATCTCGTCCTCGGCCAGCGCCAGACCGAGGCGGGCGTTGGCCGCTTCCAGCTGCGCCAGCGGTACGACCTCCAGCGCGCCGCGCGCCGGCGTCGCGAACAACACCGCCGCGGCGTCGGCATCGGCCAGCAACGACTGGGTCATGGGATCGTGCAGGACCTTCGCGACCGCGGCCTGTGCGGCAGGGTCGGACGGCCAGCCTTCGAGATCGATCCGGGTACCGCGTTCGACCCGCTTCACCGGCTGGCCGGCACCGCGCAGCAGCTCGCCGGCCTTGCTGGCCCAGGGCGAGATCGTGCCCAGCCGCGGCGCGACGAAGCGCGAGACCGCGTCGGCGTCACGCGGGGCACGGTCGCCGTGGGCGTCGAGGATGCGCTGGAGCGTGGCCGGGTCCGGGCGGCGGCCGGGTTCGGGTTCCACCCAGTAGACGAACCAGGCGCCAGCGACGCGAAGCGTGGGGAGGATGGCCCGGAGGCGGGTTTCGAGACGGTCGCGGCGGAACGGCGATAGGGCCGGCTGGCCCTCGAGGACGATCATGTCCGGGGATATCGGAGGCGCGGGCCGGCGATTGTACCGGAACATCCCGCGCCGGACCGCGCCGGGCCGGTGCGGGACATCCGGACGACACCGGCGAGGCGCCGTCCGGACCGGTGCTGAGGATCAGCGGCCGGCGGCGGTGTCGGCCTTCGCCTTGGCGGCCAGCTTGTCGAGCGCCTCCAGCATCTTGTCCGGCGGCAGATAGCCCGGCAGGGCCACGCCCTCGGCGTTGATGACCATCGGCGTGCCGCCCAGGCCGATGCGCTGACCGATGTCGTGCTGCGCGGCCACGGGGTTGTCGCAGCGCTTCGGCGGCACCGGCCGGCCGCTCTTGGCGTCGGTCAGGGCCTTGCGTCGATCGGCGGAACACCAGACCGACTCCATCGCCAAGGCGTCCGGACTGCCCAGGCCGGCGCGCGGGAACGCGATGTACTGGAAGGCGATGCCGAGCTTGTTGTACTCGGCGACCTCGTTGTGCATCTTGCGGCAGTACCCGCATTCGATGTCGGTGAACACCGCGACGGTGTGCTTGGCCGGCCCGACCGGGGCGAA
>JAYRTK010000027.1:0-17835 GCA_041919595.1 Lysobacteraceae bacterium | reverse complement strand
GCAGCCGGCGGCTGCCGAAGAAGTGGAAATAGGCCAGACCGGCGGCCAGCAGCGCCAGGCCGATCGGCAGCGGCGCGAACATCGGCAGCGGCTTGAGCGTCATCAGCCCGGAGGGCAGGTTGGCGTTGGCCGAGACCAGCAGATCGTTGAGCAGGATCAGCGGCGAGTTGCCGACCATGGTCAGCGCGCCGCCCATGACGATGCCGACCGCGATCGGCAGCAGCAGCCGCGACAGCGGCAGACCGGTGCGCGAGGACAGGCGCGAGGCGACCGGCAGATACAGCGCCATCACCGACGGGTTCTGCATCACCGAGGAATTGAGGCCGGCGATCGCCGAGGTGAACAGGATCAACCGCTGCTCGACCCCGTGGGCGCGGCGCAGCAGCCAGGCGGCGAGACGATTGAGCGCGCCGGTGCGGTCGAGCCCGGCGCCGAGGATCATCGTCGCGATCACGCTCATCACCGCGTTGCCGGAAAATCCGTTGAACAGATCTTCCGGCGCGACCAGGCCGGTCAGGCCGAGCAGCACCAGCACCACCAGCGCGACCACGTCGGCGCGCAGCCGCTCGAACAGGAACAACACCATCGTCAGCACCGTCAGCCCGAGAACGAGCTGCATATCGCTGGTGAGGGTGAGGGTGTTCTCCATCGCGCGTCGCTTACGTCGATCCGACCCTGTCGTACAGCAGATCCCAGACGCCGTGGCCGAGCTTACGGCCACGGGATTCGAAGTGGGTCTGCGGCCGCCATGCGGGGCGCGGCACCGTGCCGCGCGGGCCGGCGACGTTGCGCAGCCCCGGGGTCGCGTCGAGCACGTCCCACATGTGTTCGGCGTAGGCTTCCCAGTCGGTGGCCAGATGCAGCCGCCCGCCGACCCGCAGCTTGCGGGTCAGCAGTGCCGCGAAGTCCGGCTGCACCAGCCGGCGCTTGTTGTGGCGTTTCTTGTGCCAGGGATCGGGGAAGTAGATCCGCACTTCGTCGAGCGAACCGTCGGCGATCTCGTGCTCCAGCACTTCCACCGCATCGTGGCGATAGACGCGGACGTGATCGCTGCCGTCCTCGGCCAGTCCGTTCAACAGCCGGCCGACTCCGGGCGCATGCACCTCGATGCCGATGTACTGCCGCGACGGGTCCTGCCGCGCAGCGAAGCGCAGGGCTTCGCCGTTGCCGAAACCGATCTCGACCACCCGCGGCGCGGCGCGGCCGAACAGGGTGTCGTAATCGCGCACGCCGGCGGCGTAATCCAGACCGAAACGCGGCCACAATTCGTCGAACGCACGCTGCTGCGCCGGGCTGAAGCGCCCCTGGCGCAGCACGAAACTGCGGATCCTGCGTTGCCCGGGTTCGACGGTGAAGGGCTGGTCGAGCTCCCGCCCGTCGTGCGCTTCCTGCGGCGGGCGTGCTTCGCCCGTCATCCGATCAGTCCATCCACCGGCGTGGCCGCCGAGGCGTAACGCTTGCGCGGGATGCGGCCGGCGCGGAACGCGTCGCGGCCGGCCTCGACCGCGCGCTTCATCGCCCGCGCCATCAGCACCGGATCGCGGGCGCCGGCGATGGCGGTGTTCATGAGCACGCCGTCGCAGCCCAGTTCCATCGCGATCGCGGCGTCGGAGGCGGTGCCGACGCCGGCGTCGACCAGGATCGGCACCCGGGCGTTCTCGACGATCTCCATCAGGTTGTAGCGGTTCTGGATGCCGAGGCCGGAACCGATCGGCGCGGCCAGCGGCATCACCGCCACGCAGCCGATTTCCTCCAGACGCTTGGCCAGGATCGGGTCGTCGCTGGTGTAGACCATCACCTGGAAGCCGTCGGCGACCAGTTGTTCGGCGGCCTTCAGCGTCTGCACCACGTCGGGGAACAGGGTCTTGCGGTCGCCCAGCACTTCGAGCTTGGTCAGCGCGTGGCCGTCGAGCAGCTCGCGCGCCAGCCGGCAGGTCCGCACCGCGTCCTCGGCGGTGTAGCAGCCGGCGGTGTTGGGCAGGATCGTGTAGCGGTCCGGCGGCAGCACGTCGAGCAGGTTGGGCTCGTCCGGGTGCTGGCCGATGTTGGTGCGACGGATGGCGACGGTGACGATCTCGGCACCCGCGGCCTCGGTGGCGAGGCGGGTTTCGTCGAGGTCGCGGAATTTGCCGGTGCCGGTGAGCAGGCGCGAACGATAGGCTTTGCCGGCGATGACGAGCGGGTCGTCGAAGTCGTGGGGCGTGGTCATCGCCGAATTATCGCCCAATTCTCCGCCGGCGCACCGCGCATGACGATGACGCCTGCGCCGGTCCGGCGATCACCGGATGCCCAGCCAGCCGCCGACGACCTCGCGCAGCGTGTCCACGCCGGTCTTCGCCTCGGCCGAGAAGGTCTGCACGCTGACGCTGTCGCCGTAATGCGATTGCAGATCCTTGCGCACCGTGAGCAGGACGTTGCCGGCGGCGCCGCGACCGAGCTTGTCGGCCTTGGTCAACAGCGCATGGGCGGGCAGGCCGCGTCCGGTGGCATAGGTGAGCATCTGCCGGTCGTAGTCCTTCAGCGGGTGGCGGATGTCCATCACCACCACCAGGCCCTTCAGCGCCTCGCGGCTGCGGAAGTACTGGTCGATGAAAGCCTGCCAGTGCGCCTGCAGGTCCTGCGGCACCTTCGCGTAGCCGTAGCCGGGCAGGTCGACCAGGAACCGGTCGGTGTGCGGAGGCAGTTCGAAAAAGACCAGCTGCTGGGTGCGGCCGGGCGTCTTCGACACCCGGGCCAGCGCGTTCTGCTGACACAAGGCATTGAGCGCGCTCGACTTTCCGGCGTTGGAGCGACCGGCGAAGGCGACTTCGGCGCCGCCGTCGGGCGGCAACTGGCGCGGCGTGTGGGCGGCCAGCAGGTAGCTGGCGCGGGCGAACGGGTTCGGAGGACTGGCCATCGGCATAGGATCGCATGCCGGTCGGTCCGGCCGGCGCCGGCGATTGCGGATGGCGTGCGGTCGATGACGTGCGTTCGATGATGTTTGACCCTGTCCCGGCTGCCGACCATAATTTCAGGGTTTCGGCCTAGGGCCGGTCTGTCGCCGACCCCGCGCCCCGCCTTTTCTGGGCCCCCGTCTTTCTTGGAGTGTTGAGCATGCGTCACGCCCGTGCCCTCGGTTTCGCCGGACTCGCGGTTTTCGCGGTCGCGGCGGTCGCCATCGCCCAGACCACGGTCACGCCCGCCCCGGAGGCTCCGCCGGTCGAGACCGCACCGCTCGATGCCGCCGCCGCGGCCGCCGAAATGGCCGCCGCCAAGGGCGGTGATCCGCAGGCCGGCGCGACCAAGGCCGGCGCCTGCGCCGCCTGCCACGGCCTCGACGGCAATGCCACCGATCCGACCCTGTATCCGCGCCTGGCCGGCCAGAGCGAGCGCTACATCGCCCGCCAGCTGTCGCTGTTCAAGAGCGGCGAGCGCGTCAACCCGATCATGCAGCCGTTCGCCGCCGCGCTCAGCGCCCAGGACATGCGCGATATCGGCGCCTACTACGCGACCCAGAAGTCCGGCGCCGGCATCGCCGACGACACGGTCATCGCCGATGGCGCGAACAAGGGCCTGAAGTTCTACGAAGTCGGCCAGAAGCTCTACCGCAGCGGCGATACCGCCCGCGGCATTCCGGCCTGCATGGCCTGCCACGGCCCCTCCGGCGCCGGCAACCCGGGCCCGGCCTATCCGCACGTCGGTGGCCAGCAGGCCTGGTACACCGCCCGTCGTCTGCAGGAATACCGCACCGGCACCACTGCCGAGAAGGATCCGGCCCTGTTCCACGTCATGTCCACGGTGGCCAAGTCGTTGACCGACGAGGAAATCCAGTCCCTGTCCAGCTACATGCAGGGTCTGCATCCGCGTGCCGCCGAGACCGCCGGCGGCAAGGGCTGAGCCGCACGCGTTCCGCGCACCTCGCGGTTCGCATCCCGTTTCGCTGCTTGTTTCGGAACGCCGGCACGGACATGCTCTGGGCCGGCGTTTTTCGTTCCCGGCCGCTGGTCCACCGGCCGCCGGTCACGCTGCCCGCTCACGATTCTCCGACCCGTCCCCCCGCCCCCTCCCCAGGAAGTCCTCCATGTCGCGCGCCTTCGCCTGGTTGCTGTTGCTGATCCTCCCGCTGACCGCCTGCGCCCAAGCGCCCGCCGGCCCGCCGCAGCCGGGTGTCGATTACGAAGTGCTGCCGCAGGGCCAGCGCTGGCAGCCACCGAAGGCGGGGCGGATCGAGGTGGTCGAGGTCTTCGCCTACTGGTGCCATCACTGCGCGGATTTCCAGTCGATGGTCGACACCTGGAAGAAGACCAAGCCGGCGGACGTGGATTTCCATTACGTGCCGGCCGCGTTCGATCCCGAGGACACCTACGCCCGGGCCTATTTCGCCGCCGAAAGCGCCAAGGCGGTGGCGAAGGTGCATCAGCCCCTGTTCGACGCCATCCACGAGCGTGGCAGTCTGCCACGCAGCAACGCCACGCTGGACGAACTGGGAACCTGGTTCGCGCAGCTGGGTCTGAACCGCGCGAAGATGGTGGCCTCGATGCAATCCCCGGCGGTCGACGCCAGGATGACGCAGGCGCGCGACTTCGCGGTCGCGAACCGCGTCAGCGGCACGCCGACCCTGATCGTCAACGGCAAGTACGTGATCCGCTCGCGGCGTCTCGAAGACCGCATGCGCGTGGTCGACGCACTGGTCGCCATGGAACGCGCCGCGGCGAAGAAGCGCTGAGGCCCCTGGAATACCGAATTGGAGACACACCGATGAAGCGAAACACGATGACGCGACACACGATCCTCGCCCTGCTGGCCGCGCTGGCGCTCGCCGCGTGCACCGGCGAGAAGCAGGACACCGCCGAGGCGCCCGCAACCACCGCCGCGACCGCCGAGGCACCGGCCGACGACGCCGCGACCATGGCCGCCGCCGAAGCCGCCGCGAAGGCCTCGGCCGATCCGAACGCGCCCGTGGCCGAAGCCGCCGCCGCGCCGGCCGATTCCGCCGCCGTGCCGCCGCCGGCCGCCGCCGAAGGCGGGGTTCCGGGCCTGAAGCTCGGCACCGATTACACCCTGATCAAGGGTGGCCAGCCGTTCGAGCCGCTCAACGGCAAGATCGAGGTGGTGGAAGTCTTCAATTTCGTCTGTCCGGCCTGCGCCCGGTTCCAGCCGATGGTCGTCGACTGGAAGAAGACCCTGGGGCCGGACGTGCGTTTCACCTACGTGCCGGCGGCGTTCGGCGGCAACTGGGACCAGTACGTGCGCAGCTACTACACCGCGCAGATGATGGGCATCGCCGAGAAGGCGCACGAAGCCACCTACGACGCGATCCATCTGGAGAACGTGCTCAAGGGTGAGCGCGGCGAGGACAGCGACGCCGACATCGCCCGGTTCTACGCCCGGTTCGGCGTCGACGCCAAGCAGTTCGCCGGCAACATGAAGAGCTTCGCGGTCACCGGCAAGTACAACAGGGCGCGCCAGTACATCATCCAGCACCAGATCAACAGCACGCCGAGCCTGGTCGTGAACGGCAAGTACAAGGTCGAAGGCCGCTCCTGGGAAGATCGTCTGCGCATCGCCAGCGCGCTGATCGACCACGAGCGCAGCCGGTCCGTCGCGCCCGCGGCGCCGGCCACGCCCTGACCGGGAGCGCCCGGCCTCCCGGTATGACATTGCAGGCCGACCCTCCGGCGGCAGCCGTCGCGTCGCAGACGCGGCGGCTGAAACTGTTGAGCGCCAACATCCAGGCGGGCGCCAGTACCCGGCGTTACGCCGACTACGCCACCCGCAGCTGGTCGCACGTGCTGCCGGCCGGCAACAAGCGCGCCTCGCTCGACGTCATCGCCGATCTCGCCGCGCAGCACGACATCGTCGGGCTGCAGGAGAGCGACCCGGGCAGCTGGCGTTCGGGCTTCACCAATCAGACCCATTACCTGGCCGAGCGCGCCGGTTTCGATTTCTGGAGCCACCAGCCGAACCGCAGCGTCGGCGTGGTCGCCGCCAACCGCCGGGCCGGGGTGGTCGCCTCCAGCGCCAACGCGCTGCTGTCGCGGATGGAGCCGGTCGAAGTCCACGATCACCCGCTCCCCGGCCGCATCTCCGGTCGCGGCGTGCTGATCGCCCGTTTCGGCCGCGACGCCCGCAGCCTGACGGTGGCGGTGGCGCATCTGTCGCTGGGCGCGGGTTCGCGCAAGTCGCAGCTGGCCTTCATCGGCGAGCTGTTGCAGGACCATCCGCATTCGGTGCTGATGGGCGATTTCAACTGCACGGCGGAACAGCCGGAGATGTCGGTGCTGTTCCAGCGCACCCGGCTGCAGCCGCCGGTCAGCACCGTGCACACGTTCCCCAGCTGGCGGCCGCAGCGGGCGATCGACCACATCCTGGTCGGCGATGGCCTGAGCTGCGCGCAGCTGCGCGCGCTGCCGGCGGCATGGTCCGATCACCTGGCCCTGTCGGTCGATCTGGACGTCCCGGTGGCGCTGATCGGCTGAACCGGCCTCGCGGGAGTCGATGTTGATTTGAGTCAATGCGGCCTGTCCGGGGGGCGCCTAGTCTGCGGCGCATGATCCCTGCCCTCGCCTTCGACGCCGATCTGCTGCGCCGCTACGACCGGCCCGGCCCGCGCTACACCTCGTACCCGACCGCGCCCCAGTTCAGCGCGGACTTCGGCGAAGCCGCCCTGTTGCGTGCGATCCAGGACAGCAACGGCGATCCGATCCCCCGCCGGCTGTCGCTGTACGTCCATGTCCCGTTCTGCCTCAGCCCCTGTTTCTACTGCGGCTGCAACCGGGTCATCACCCGCGACAAGCGCCGGGCGGACGGTTATCTGACCCATCTGTGCCGCGAGATCGCGATGATCGCGCCGCTGTTCGATCGCGACCGCGAAGTCATCCAGCTGCATTTCGGCGGAGGCACCCCGAATTTCCTCAGCCCGACCCAGCTGCGCTGCACGGTCGACGTGCTCAAGCGCCATTTCCGCTTCAGCGACGCGGTCGATCGCGACATTTCCATCGAACTCGATCCGCGCACGGTGCTGCCGCACGATCTGGGCGAGCTGGCGCTGGCCGGATTCAACCGCGCCAGTCTCGGGGTCCAGGATTTCGACCCGGCGGTGCAGGCGGCGGTGAACCGCATCCAGGGCATCGAGCAGACCCGGGCGGTGGTGGATGCCTGTCGCGAGCATGGCTTCCGTTCGGTCAACATCGATCTGATCTACGGCCTGCCGAGCCAGACCCTGGACGGCTTCCGGCGCACGCTGGAGACGGTGATCGCGATGCGCCCGGACCGGCTGGCGGTCTACAGCTACGCCCACCTGCCGGACATGTTCAAGGCCCAGCGCCAGCTCGACGCCAGCCTGCTGCCCGACGCCGAGACCAAGCTGGCCCTGCTGCAACTGGCGATCGAGACCCTGACCGCCGCCGGTTACGTCTACATCGGCATGGACCATTTCGCCCTGCCCGACGACGAGCTGGCCCAGGCCCAGGCCCGCGGTGGCCTGCACCGCAATTTCATGGGCTATACCACCCATGCCGACAGCGACCTGATCGGGCTGGGGGTGAGCGCGATCAGTCACATCGGCGAGAGCTTCAGCCAGAACCCCCGCGACCTGCCGAGCTGGCAGATGGCGCTGGACGAGGGCCGGCTCCCGGTCTTCCGCGGCATGTTCCTGTCCGAGGACGATCAGCTGCGCGCCGACCTGATCCAGCGCCTGATGTGCCAGGGCGAGATCCCGATCTCGGCGCTGGAACGGCGCTATGCCATCGATTTCCCGGTCTATTTCGCCGACGCGCTGGAGCGCCTGCAGGCGCTGGCGGCCGACGGTCTGGTCCAGATCGGGCACGAAAGGATCGAAGTGACCGCGCGCGGACGGCTGCTCTTGCGTAATATCGCCATGTGTTTCGACCAGTACCTCCAGCAGCCCGCCGAGAAACCCCGCTTCTCGCGCGCCATCTGACTCGCGCCCCGGGGGCTGCGTGAACCGACCGCCGTCCCCGCAGATCTTCCCGCGCGTCGACGCGCGCACGCTGTCCAACGACGGCGACGAGTTCCATTTCTGCACCACCTGCGCGTTCTCCCAGGCCTGCCTCTCGGAAGGCATGGACAAGACCTCGCTGCGCGACCTGCACGTGCTGGTCGAGCACATCGGGGCCTTCCATGCGGGCGAGCACATCTTCCGCGAGGGCGATCCGTTCGAGGCCATCGCCGCGGTCCGTGCCGGGACGGTCAAGACCTATGTGGTCGACCGCGATGGACGCGAGCATGTCCTCGGCTTCCATCTGCCGGGCGAAGTGATCGGGCTCAACGCCATCGACGGCGACCACTACCCGTGCAATGCGGTCGCGCTGGACACGGTGATGCTGTGCCGGTTCTCGTTCCCGAAGATCGCGGTGCTCGCCACCCGCATTCCGGGCATCCAGAAACAGCTGTTCCGCCTGCTCAGTCGCGACATCGGTCGCGCGGCGCTGCTCGCCGGCGACTGGTCGGCGGACCAGCGCATGGCGGCCTTCCTGATCGGTCTCTCGCGACGATTGTCCGAACGCGGTTTTTCGGCCAGCCGCTTCCAGCTCACCATGGCACGCACCGACATCGCGAATTATCTGCGCCTCGCGCCGGAAACCGTCAGCCGGGTGCTGCGCCGTTTCGACGACGATGGATTGCTGCGCGTGGACCGGCGCGAAGTGGAACTGCTCGATCGCGACGCGCTGCTGGCGCTCGCCTCACCCGTATTGCGCGAGTAAGGACGATGTACCGGTCGCGCGACCTGCGGACCGCACGACCGGGATTGACTTGACCTGCGTCATCGACCCCCGTCGACGACGCGCGGACCATCATGCTCCATCTTCCGGAGGAGCTCTCCCATGTCCACCACCCGCAGATTATGGTGGGGCCTCGCGGCCCTGCTCATCGCCGGCTTCGGAACGCTGCTATGGATGGGCGGCGAAGTGCATCGACAGGCGCCGCCGATGCCAGAAGCCGTGGTTTCCGATGACGGCACCACCGTCTACACCCGCGCCGACATCGAACGTGGCCGCCAGGTCTGGCAGAGCATCGGTGGCCAGCAGCTCGGTTCGATCTGGGGCCATGGTGCACTGGTCGCGCCCGACTGGAGCGCCGATTGGCTGCATCGCGAGACCGAAGCGTGGCTCGATCTGCGCGCGCGCTCCGCGCACGGCAAGGCCTACGCCGAACTCGGCGAAGGCGATCGCGCCAAACTGCAGGCCGAATTGCGGCCGCTGATCCGCGGGAACGGCTACGACGCCGACAGCGGCCGCATCGCCATCGGCGCGGAACGTGCACGCGCGATCGCCATCGTCGCCGCGCATTACGACAGCCTGTTCTCGGCCGATCCGGCCACGCATGCATTGCGCGAGACCTACGCGATGCGCGAGAACACCGTGCCCGATCCCGCCCACCGGCGCGCGATCGCCGCGTTCTTCTGGTGGACCAGCTGGGCCGCGGTGACGAACCGTCCCGATGGCGACGTCAGCTACACCCAGAACTGGCCGTACGAACCGCTGGTCGGCAACACGGCGACGCCGTCGAGCCTGATCTGGACCGTGTTCAGCGTGGTCTTCATGATCGCCGGCATCGGCCTGCTCGGTTGGCATTACGCGGTCTGGCACGGCAAGGAAACGCCGGCCACGCCACCGGCGAACGATCCGCTGCGCGCGCTGGTGCCGACGCCGTCGATGAAGGCCACCGCCAAGTATTTCTGGGTGGTGCTGGCGCTGTTCCTGGTGCAGATCCTGCTCGGAGCGACGACCGCGCATTACCAGATCGAAGGCCAGCAGGCCTATGGCGTCGCGCTCTCCGAATTCCTGCCGTATTCGCTGACCCGCAGCTGGCACACGCAGCTCGCGGTCCTGTGGATCGCGGTGGCCTGGCTCGGGACCGGGCTGTACATCGGTCCCGCGGTCTCCGGGCATGAACCCAGATTCCAGCGTCTCGGGGTGAATGTCCTGTTCCTCTGCCTGCTGATCATCGTGGTCGGCGCGTTCGCCGGGCAATGGATGGCGGTGATGCAGAAGCTCGGTCTCGACCACAATTTCTGGTTCGGTCATCAGGGCTGGGAATACACCGACATCGGCCGTTTCTGGCAGTGGTTCCTGTTCATCGGCCTGATCCTGTGGCTGTTCCTGGTCGGGCGCGCGCTGTGGCCGGCGTTGAGACGCCGCGACGAAACCTCCTCGATCGTCGGCCTGCTGTTCCTCTCCACCGTCGCGATCGGCCTGCTGTTCGGCGCCGGCCTGATGTGGAAGGAGCACACCCACCTCTCGATGGTCGAATACTGGCGCTGGTGGGTGGTGCATCTGTGGGTCGAAGGCTTCTTCGAAGTGTTCGCCGCCGCCGTGATCAGCTTCATCTTCGTCAAGCTCGGCCTGATCCGCGGCAAGACCGCCACCATCAACGTGCTGTTCGCGACGATCGTGTTCATGGCCGGCGGCATCCTCGGCACGTTCCATCATCTGTACTTCAGCGGCACCACCACCGCGGTGATCGCCCTCGGCGCCAGCTTCTCGGCGCTGGAAGTGGTGCCGCTGGCGCTGATCGGACTGGAAGCCTACGACACCTACCGGCACAGTCGCGCGACCCCGTGGATGCGGCGCTATCGTTGGCCGATCCTGTTCTTCCTCGCGGTCAGCTTTTGGAACCTGGTCGGTGCCGGACTGTTCGGGTTCCTCATCAACACACCGCTCGCGCTGTACTACATGCAGGGCCTCAACCTGACGCCGCTGCACGGTCACACCGCGCTGTTCGGCGTGTACGGCATGCTCGGCATCGGTCTGCTGCTGTTCTGCGTGCGTGGACTGAAGCCCGATGCGGTCTGGAACGAGAAAATGTTGTCCACCGCGTTCTGGACGCTCAATATCGGCCTGAGTCTGATGGCGCTGCTGACCCTGCTGCCGATGGGGCTGCTGCAGTTGCAGGCGGCGCTCGAGCACGGTTACTGGTACGCGCGTTCGGCCGAATTCATGGGCAAGCCCGTGTTCGATCTGCTGGTCTGGCTGCGCGTGCCGGGCGATACCATCTTCAGCGTCGGCGCGGTCCTGGTCACGATCTTCGTGTTCCGGTTGTGGCTGACGCCGAAGCGCCAGGCCGCGCTGTCGACGGAGGATGCGGCGGGATCCTGAGATTCCATCGGATGGTCCCTCTGCAGGAAGGCGTGGCGGCTGCGGCCGCCACGCTGTTGTCCGATCATATCGCCCTCATCACCGGACACCGTCACCCGTCATGATCGAGTTCTATCCGCAGATCAAACTCGTCCACATCGCCTGTGTCCTGCTCAGCGGCGCCCTGTTCGTCCTGCGCGGCGGCGGCGCGCTCGCCGGGGCGCGTTGGCCGCTCGCGTTGCCGGTGCGGCTGATCAGCTACACCATCGACACCGTCCTGCTCACCGCGGCGCTGATGCTGCTGACGATTCTCCCTGGCGGCGTCTTCGTCAACGGCTGGCTCGCGGTGAAGCTTTCGCTGCTGGTCGTCTACATCGTGCTCGGCAGCTTCGCGCTCAAGCGCGCGAAGACGCGCGCGGGCCGATCCGGCTTCTTTTTGGCGGCGATCGCGACTTATGTCTTCATGTATACGATTGCACGCGCCCACCATCCGCTCGGCGCGATCAGCACATTCCTGTCGCAGTGATTCCGTTGCCCGGCCATTGAAGGCGAGCGCATCCCGTTGACGGCATTGCGCTTTTCGAGTCGTCGATGCCTGCCGCCGTCGTGTGCGTGACGGAGAGAACGAATCTCGATCCGATGTCTGAATGTCTATCGGTCGACATTGGGTGGGCATGCCTCAAATGCCGGAAAAACAGCGGTTTCTTCATGACGATATGACATCCACGACTCGATGTCGTGGCCGCGTTTGAGGCAGAGTTCCGCTGCCGAATTGCGTCTGGGGATCGCGCGGATGCGCGTTGACGCGAACGACAGCGATGTCATTGTCGTATGGATGTCATCGATCCGCGATTATCGTGGCCGGTCGACGGCTGAAATATCGTGACTTCAAACACGCGATGCTGGATGCATTGTGCCGAAGTGCTCAAAAGGAACTTGTCGCCCGTTGAAAATCTTGTAGAATCCCGCCGCCAATTATTGCGTGGGCGGATTGTCCCCAAAAAATGGCCTGAAACGTGATGCGATCGGATCGTCTCATCCCTTGATCCGCCGTGCCCCGATTCTGGAAAACTCAATCAAATCCTGGAGATTCGCCTCATGGACGAGAGCAGACAGCATTCGTTTGCTCATTTGTTGCGTGCCCGCGCGGAACGTACGCCGGAACGCCTCGCATTTTCCTTCCTCAGCGACAACGGCATCGACGAAGCCGTTTTCGACTACGCCGCGTTGGACCGCTCCGCACGCAGGATCGCGGTCGCGCTGCGCGCGCAGGGCCTCGCCGGCGGCCGTGCCGTGCTGCTGTTCCAGCCCGGCGAGGATTACATCTGCACGCTGGTCGGCTGCTGGTACGCCGGCGTGGTCGCCGTGCCGGTCTACGCGCCGCGCGCGAACGATTCGTTCGAACGCATCCGCCTCATCGTGGCCGATGCCAGGGCCGGTGCGATCCTGATGACGTCGCGTTCCATCGCCGCGCTGCAGGGCAGCGGTTGGCAGTCGGGACCGATCCGTGTGATCGCGACCGATACGCTGGACACCGATCCCGACGACTGGACGATGCCGGACATCGGCCGCGAGACCCTCGCGGTGCTGCAGTACACCTCCGGTTCCACCGGTACGCCGAAAGGCGTGCGTCTGGCGCATCATCATCTGTTGACCAATTCGCGGATGATCCGGAACAGCGTCGGTACGAACGAGGATTCGGTCGGCGTGTTCTGGCTCCCGCCGTATCACGACATGGGACTGATCGGCGGCATCCTGCAACCGTTCTATGCCGGTTTTCCGACCCGGCTGATGGCGCCCGCGACCTTCCTGCGTCGGCCGATGCTGTGGCTGGAAGCGCTCAGCCGGCATCGCGGCACGGTCAGCGCGGCGCCGAACTTCGCGTTCGAGCTGTGCGTCAAGCGCGCGCGTCCCGAACAGATCGAAGCGCTGGATCTGTCCAACTGGGATCTCGTCGTCAACGGTGCCGAGCCGGTGCGCGCCGAGAGCATGCGCCGCTTCGCGCAGGTTTTCGCGCCGTCGGGCTTCCGCGCGCGGACGTTCTTCCCCAGCTATGGCATGGCCGAAACCACGCTGTTCGTCAGCGGCCAGTCCTTCGGCGACGAGATGATCAGCCTGCGCGCCTCGCGCGAGGCGCTCGCGAACGGTGAAGTCGCGGCGTTGCCTCCCGAGCAGACGGACGATCGGCTCACGACCGTCGAAATGGTCGCGTGCGGCGCGCCCAATCCCGAAGTGGACGTGCGCATCGTCGATCCGCAGACCGGCGAGGAACGTCCGGCCGGCGCGGTCGGCGAGATCTGGATCCACGGCGAAACCGTCGCCGATGGTTACTGGGGACGCGAGGAAGAGAGCGAACGGACCTTCCGTGCGCGCATGGTCGGCGACGAACGCGGCTGGCTGCGCACCGGCGATCTCGGCGCGATGCATCGCGACAGGTTGTACATCACCGGCCGGACCAAGGACCTGATCATCATCCGCGGCCAAAACCACTATCCGCACGATATCGAAGCCACCGCGCAGCGGTCGCACCCGGCGATCCGGCCGGGCGGGGTGGCGGCATTCGCGCTTGAGGTCGACGACGCAGAATCGCTCGCGCTCGTGATCGAGATCGATCGCGGCTGGAGCGACGAGGATGCCGGAAACGGTCTGGATGCGGTCGTCCAGGCGGTGCGTGAAGCGGTGTCGCGGCAGCACCAGCTGCAGGTCGAACGGATCGCGCTGACCCGCGCCAACAGCATTCCCAAGACGTCCAGCGGCAAGGTCCAGCGCTATCTCGCGCGCCAGCATCTGCTCACGGGGAAGATCGCGGAAATCGACAGGGAGGTGCTCGATGACGCCGAACTCGCTTCGTGATGCGCTGCGGCTGGAAGCCGCGCTCGGCGATCCGCGTCGCGCCGACAACACGCTGTCGTTCCGGCGTGCGGTGGAACTGGACGAGATCGATGCCTTTCCAGAGGACGCCGTCTCGCAATTGCAGCGGCTGGGCGTGCCGTCGGCCTACGTGCCGGAGGCGCTCGGCGGGCATTTCCATTCCGCGGAAGCCTTCGTCGCCATCGGCCGCACGCTCGCGCGGCGCAACATGTCGGCGGCGGTGAGTTACAGCACGATGCTGTGGAGCGCGCTGGCCTGGATCGGCGGGACGCATGCGCAGAAGCGCAAGGTCGCCGAGTGGGTGGGCCGGCATGGCCGCTTTCCGTGCCTGGCGTATTCGGAGGCCGATCATGGCGCCGATCTCAACGCCAACGGCCTGCGCGCCGAACGCGATGCGGCCGGTGGCTACGTGCTGCATGGCGAGAAGTGGCCGATCAACCGCGCCACGCGTTCGGAATTCCTGGTCCTGCTCGCGCGCACCGACGAAGCCAGCCATCTGCGCAATCACAGTCTGTTCTTCGTCGACAAGACCGAGCTCGACAGCCGTCGCTACTACCATCTGCCCCGGGTCCGCACGCACGGCCTGCGCGGCTGCGACATCAGCGGGATCGGTTTCGACGCCTGCGCGGTGCCGGCATCGGCGCTGGTCGGCGAAGAAGGGCACGGCATCGAGCTGGCGCTCAAGGGCTTCCAGCTCACGCGTACGTTTTGCGTCGCGCTTTCGCTGGGCGTCGGCGACACCGCGCTGCGCACCGTGTTCGAGTTCGCCGATGGGCGTCAACTCTACGGCGGGCGCGTGCTCGATCTGCCGCATGCCCGCGACATTCTCGCCAACGCCTATGCCGCCCAGCTCGCGGCCGAGGCGATGTCGATGGTCGCCGCACGCGGTCTGCATCTGTTTCCGGAGCAGTATTCGTCGTGGTCCAGCGTGGCCAAGGTCCAGGTCGCGCACGAGGTCGACGAGTCCTGCCGGAAACTGGCGACGGTGCTCGGTGCCCGTTATTTCATGCGCGAGCGCCATGCCGACGGCATCTTCCAGAAGATGTTGCGCGACGGCGCGGTGGTCTCGCTGTTCGACGGCAGCACGCCGGTCTGCCTGGACAGTCTGGCGACCCTGCTGCCGAGCATGGTGCGCGCGCGTCGGAGCCAGGTTCGCGAGCCCAGCGATGGCGGCGCGCTCTACCGCTTCGATGCGCCGCTGCCGGCGATCGATTTCCAGCGTTTCAAGCTTTACGGCGGCGGTCGCGATCCGGTCGTGGAAAGCCTGCCCGCGCTGCTCGAACGCCTGGCGCGCGTCGTGCCCGACGGCGCGTGCAGCCCGGAGACGCTCGCGCACATCGTCGATCTGGCCGATGGCCTGTCCGCCGAACTGGCGGATCTCGATGCCCGCATCCTCGCCGAGCCCGTACGCCGCGGCGAGCGCAACAGCGCGCGCCGGTTCGCGCTGGCCGAGCAGTACTGCGCCCTGCATGCCGCGATCGCGGCCCTCGGCGTGTGGCTGCACAACCGCGACACGGTTTCCGCGTTCTTCGCGGCCGGCCACTGGCTCGAAGCGGCGCTCGTCCGGCACGGCGACGCTGCGCATCGCAGCGGTGCGCTCGATCCCGCGCTGGTCGATGCCCTCATCGCCCAAATGATCCATCAGTTCGACACCGACCGGATGTTCTCGCTGTTCGACTGGCCGCTCGCGTCGGCAGGAAGCGCGCAGTCCCATGAGCCCATTTTCACGGAGGAAACCCATGATGAACGCCAAACCGCATGACACCGACGGCATCCGCTTCACCCTGATCGGCATGCTCAAGAAGGAACTGCGCATCGAGTCCATCGATCCGGACAAGCTGCTGACCCAGTACGGCCTGGATTCGATCTCCGCACTCACCGTCGCCGGAGAGCTGGAGGACATGCTCGGCGTCGAATTGCCGCCGACCCTGCTGTGGGATTGTCCGACGGTCAACCAGATCGCCGACTACCTGGGCAACCTGGTCGTCGACAAGGAAGCCGTGGTGGCATGAACGTTCTCAGCCAGCCCGTCGGGCTGCTGCCGTGCGGCGTGAATGCGCGCCATCCGCTCGCCGAGCAGCAGCTCGGCCTGTGGTATCTGCAACAGCTCGCGCCGCACTGCGGCGCCTATCATCTGCTGTTCAGCGTCGAAGCCGTGCTGCCGCCCGGCTTCGACGCGTCGTTCCTGCACGAGGCGCTGGCCGCGATGTGCGCCGCGCACGATGTGCTGCGCACATCCCTGGCCGCCGAGGACGGCGCCCCGTGGCAGCGGGTGCATGAAACGGTGCCGCCGGACATCCGTGTCGTCGATGCGGCCGGTCTCGATGACGCGGCGCTGCGCGAACGCGCGCGCACCGACAGCCGCGTTCCGTTCGACCTCGCGACACCGCCGCTGTGGCGCGTGCATCTCTACGATCGCGGCGACGGCCGGATGCTCGCCGTGCTCGTCGCGCATCACGCACTGCTCGATTTCTGGTCGCTCGGCCTGGTGCTCCAGGACTTCCTCGCCCGCGCCGGGTTGGCCGATGCGCCGGCGCCGGCGGTGGACGGCGGTGGCTTCGGCGATTACGCGGCGGCCCAGTCCGCGCGCCGCCGCGCGGCGGCGGCCAACGGCGTCAAGGACGCGTCGCTGGCCTACTGGTGCCGCAGGCTGAGCGATCTGCCGCCCACGCACGGCATCCCGCTCGATCATCCGCGTCCGTCCACCCAGGCGTACGAAGGTCGTTCGCTGCCGTTCGCGCTCGACGTGGCGACCAGCGAAGGCGTGCGCCAACTGGCGCGCGATGCCGGCGCCACTCCGTTCATGGTGCTTCTGGCGGCCTACGCGGCCCTGGTGCGCCGTCTGGGCCGCGAAGACGACGTCGTGATCGCATCGCCGGTCGCCGGTCGCACCGATCGTCGCCAGCGGCAGCAGCTCGGACAGTTCGTCAACACCGTGCTGTTCCGGGTCGATGCCGATGTCGAGCAATCCTTCGCGACGCTGCTGGCGCAGGTGCGTGCGGCGGTGATCGATGGCATACGCCACCAGGATTGCGGATTTTCCAGTCTGGTCGAGGCGCTCGCGCCGGTGCGCGATCCGAGCATGCCGCCGCTGGCGCAGATCGCGTTCGCCTGGGAACGTCTGCCGCTGCTGCAGGCGTTCGAGGCTTTCTTCCTGCAGGGTCCCGCCGAGACGGAACTGGCGCTGGGTGCGATGCGCCTGCGTCCGTTCGCGGTGCCGCAGCAGGAAGGGCAGTTCGATCTCGCGCTCGAAATGGGCGGTGAGCGCGACGGCGCCTTCCAGGGCGTGCTCAAGTATCAGACGGCGCTGTGGGAACCGGCGACCGTGCAGCGGTTTGCCGATGCGTTCGTGCGGCTGGTCGGGGATCTCGTCGCCGATCCCGACGCACCGTTGCATGCGGCGCGGTTGGGCGACGCAGCGACCGCCGAGGCGTGGCTGCGCGCCGGCGATGGTCCGGTGCGCGCGCTCGATGGCCGCGACACCCTGCAGGCCATCGCCGCGCAGGTGGCGCGCACTCCGGACGCGATCGCGGTGGTCGACGGCGCCACGCATTGGAGCTACGCCACGCTGTGGCGTCGCGCCGGACAGATCGCGCAGGCGCTGCGTGCGCACGGCGTGGGCGCGGGCGACCGCGTTGGCCTGATGCTGCCGCGCGACGCGCGGCTGCCGGTGGCGCTGCTCGGCATCTGGCGCGCGCAGGCGGCCTATGTGCCGCTCGATCCGGATTTCCCGGCCGATCGCCTGCGTCACATCGCCGACGACGCGGCGTTGTCGGCATTGGTCAGCGAACACGCCCTGCAGGCGGAGTGGCCGACGACCGCGCCGGCGGGGTGCCGGGTCGCGCGCGTCGACGATCCCCGCGCCGCGCCGATCGCCGAGGCCGCG
>JAYRTK010000026.1:0-18517 GCA_041919595.1 Lysobacteraceae bacterium | reverse complement strand
CAGACTCAAGAGCGCGCGCGATCAGGCGGTCCGCGCGCTGCGCGATCGCAGCGAACTGTTCGATGCCGGCGGAAACGTCATCCGCCTCGGTCCGCGGCATCGGTTCAGCGTCAACACCCAGGAGCTCGATCTCACCCTGCTGCCGCGCGAAAACGGTCTGGCCCTGCATCTCACCGGCACCGATTTCTTCGCGCCGGTGCGCGATCCGGAACTCGATGCGCTGCGTCCGTTCTGGTCGATCGGGGTCGAATCCGAATCGCCGCAGCTGTACCGCGGCGAGTATCTGCTCGGAGAACTGTTGTCCGCGGCCGACGCGGGACGCGAAGGACTGAGTCTGGATCTGTTGCGCCAGCAGGCGAAACAGCCCGAAGTGCTGATGCGCACCCTGCGCGACTTCGCCGCGCCACGCTATCGCGAAGGCTACGAAAAGGGCATCCACGATCACGATGCCGCGCGTCTGCTCTCCGTCCTGCTGCCGCTGCGAGACGCCGCCGGACTGCTCGCGCACGCACCCGCCGCGCGCGCGTGGGCAGGCCTGTTCTGGGCGCAGGTGGGCGAGCGCGCCGACGCCGCGCGCTGGATCGACCGCGCGCGCAACGCGCAGGGGATCGACCGGATCTTCGCGCACCGCGGCGGGCTGGAGCGCCTGCGTGCGGACATCGCCGTGGCGATGCGCGCCGAGGCCGAGGCGCAGCAGTTGCCGGTGGATGCGTCGCTGGACGCGCCCGCGGCCGATTACCTGATCGCGGTGCTGGCCGCGCCGCGCCCGGCGTTCGCATGGAGCAGGTACGGCCGCACGCTGCATGAGGCCCTGCGCCATCGACTGTCCGCGGAACGGCTGTGGGACGAACTGCAGGCGACGCTCGCGGCGCTGAGGCCCGACACCGGCGCGCGCTGGCGGCTGGCGGCGCATTGGTTCGAGGCGCTGGTGTCCGATCCGGCGCAAGCCCCGCTGATCGATTATCTGCCCGAGGCCGTCGCCCTGCTGCTGCTCGGCGAGGATGCGCTGTCGCGGGTCGCCGAGGCCGATCTGCGCGCGACCGTCGATGGTCTGCTCGGCGAACATCCGCGGATCGCCAACGGTGCGATCGTCGTCGGCATCGACGATCTCGACGAGCGCCTGCGCCGGCATCGCGACGACTTCCTGCCGCAGTTCCGCCGCTGTCAGGCCCTGCGTCAGTCGCTGGTCGCGCGCGAGCGCGAGGCACTGCGGTTGTCGGAATTCAAGGCGCGACCGTTGACGTCGTTCGTGCGCAACCGGCTGATCGATACGGTGTATCTCGGCGTGATCGGCGACAATCTCGCCAAGCAGATGGGCACCGCCGGCGAGAGCAAGCGCAGCGATCTCATGGGCATGCTGATGCTGATCTCGCCGCCCGGTTACGGCAAGACCACGTTGATGGAATACGTAGCGCACCGGCTCGGCCTGATCTTCATGAAGATCAACGGTCCCGCGCTGGGGCACGAGGTCCGTTCGCTCGATCCGGCGCAGGCGCCGGACGCGACCGCGAAGCAGGAGCTGGAGAAGCTCAATCTCGCGCTGGAGATGGGCAACAACGTGATGCTGTACCTGGACGACATCCAGCACACCCATCCGGAGTTCCTGCAGAAGTTCATCTCGCTGTGCGACGGCACCCGGCGGATCGAGGGCGTCTGGCAGGGCCGCACCCGCACCTACGATCTGCGCGGCAAGAAGTTCTGCGTGGTGATGGCCGGCAACCCGTACACCGAGTCCGGCGAAGTGTTCAAGATCCCGGACATGCTCGCCAACCGCGCCGACATCTACAACCTCGGCGATGTGCTCGGCGGCATGGAGGACGCGTTCAAGCTCAGCTACATCGAGAACTGCCTGACCTCCAATCAGGTGCTGGCGCCGCTGGCCACGCGCGATCTCGCCGATCTGTACGCGTTCGTCGACAGGATCGAGGGCCGGCCGTTCTCGTCCAACCGGCTGAGCCACGCCTACAGCGGCGCCGAGATCAACGAGATCCTCGCCACTCTGGAACGTCTGATGCAGGTGCGCGACGTGGTGTATCGCGTCAACAAGCAGTACATCGCCAGCGCCGCGCAGGCCGACAAATACCGCACCGAACCGCCGTTCAGGTTGCAGGGCAGCTACCGCAACATGAACAAGCTGGCGGAGAAGATCTCGCCGGTGATGAATGCGGCCGAGCTGCAGCAGTTGATCGCCGACCACTATCAGGGCGAAGCGCAGCTGCTGACCACCGGCGCCGAGGAGAATCTGCTGAAACTGGCCGAACTGCGCGGCACGATGACCGAGGCGCAGACCGAGCGCTGGGCACAGATCAAGCGCGATTTCCTGCGCAACAAGGCGATGGGCGCCGACGATGCCGAGGTCGGTCCTCGGGTGGTGGCGCAGCTCAACGACCTGGTCGAAAGCGTGCGCGGGCTGGAAAAACTGTCGGATCTCGCGAAGCCGGCGCCGGTCGTGGCGAGCGGCGATGCCCCCTGGCCGCAGTTGCTGACCGCGCTGGAACGCCTGTCCGAACGGTTCGAGCCGCGTCCGGAGAACGCAGCGGTGACGCCTGCGCCTGCGACGACCGCCAGCGCGACGCCGGACTGGTTCGAGCGTCATGCCGAACAGCAACTGCAGTTGCAGCAGGTGTTGACCCTGCTCGCGGAGCGCATCGCCACGCTGCAGAGCACGCCGGCAGCGGCCCCGGCGAAACGGGCGCGCGCCATGCCCACCGAGGGTCAGGCGCTCGCGGACGCCCTGCGCGAGGAGCAGCTGAAACAGGCGCTGGAGGAATTCTCCGACCGCTTGCTCGGGCGAACGAAGCGTTGAGCGCGGTATGACCGATTTCGCCGAACTCGATCGTCTGTTGCGCGACAGTGTCGTCGATGGCGTGCTCGACGACGAGGAGAAGTTCGAGCTGCGTGCGATCGGCAGCGGACTCGGCCGGGATCGCGCGCGCTATCTGCGCAATCGCGCCTTCGTGCTGGTGCGCGAACGCTGGGCCGGACCGGAGGCCGCGCCGCTGGAGCTGTTGCGCTGGCTGGAACAGGTGATCCGGACCCTCGACGCGGGCATCGATCCGCCGCCCGTGGAGGCGCAGGCCTGGTTCGCGCCCGGCGAGGATTGCCTGCGCCGGCTGCGGGAGCTGTGCCTGGGCGCGAAGCGTTCGATCGATGTCTGCGTCTACACGATTTCCGACGATCGCCTCTGCGAAGCCCTGCTCGACGCCCATCGCCGCGGCGTCGCCGTGCGCATCCTCAGCGACGACCACAAGGTCCACGACGCCGGCAGCGACGTGCTGCGACTGCGCGATCGTGGCCTCGACGTACGCCTCGACGACAGCCCGTATCACATGCACCACAAGTTCGCCGTGTTCGATGGCCGTCGTCTGGCCACCGGCAGCTTCAACTGGACCCGCGGCGCCAGCGATGGCAACGAGGAGAATCTGGTCGTCACCGACGACGTGCGTCTGGTGCGCCCCTTCGCCGAGCGGTTCGAGGGGTTGTGGACGCGGTTCGGACAAGCCGGTTGATCCGAAGACGAGGGCGTTTTCGGGGTTTTTCCGGCGATTCGGTGCGAAAAAGCGGCCCAGGCCTTATCCTTGGCGGCCCTGTTCCGCGCGTCGAAAGACCTGCGGAGCGTTTCCCCAGACGCCGCCCATGACTTCGCACGCCTTTCCCGACTACCCCTTCACCCCCCATCGTCTCGAAGTCCGCCCCGGCATCGCGATGTCGTATCTGGACGAGGGTCCGCGCGATGGCGAGGTGGTCGTCATGCTGCACGGCAATCCGTCGTGGAGTTTCTACTGGCGGCATCTGGTGCTGGGGCTGCGCGACAAATATCGTTGCATCGTGCCGGATCACATCGGCATGGGGCTGTCGGACAAGCCTGGGGACGATCGCTACACCTACACGCTGCAGTCGCGCGTCGCCGATGTGACGACGCTGCTGGATCATCTGGGCATCACCGGGCCGGTCACGCTGGCGGTGCACGACTGGGGCGGGATGATCGGGTTCGGCTGGGCGCTGTCGCACCAGGCGCAGGTGCGCCGGTTGCTGATCACCAACACTGCCGCGTTCCCGTTGCCGCCGGCCAAGCCGATGCCGTGGCAATTGAATCTCTGCCGCAACACCGCGCTCGGCGCGTTCCTGATCCGCGGCTTCAACGCCTTCGCGGCCGGCACCGCGCGCGATTGCGTGACGCGCAAGCTGTCGAAGGACGTGTATCGCGGCTATGTCGCGCCCTACGATTCGTGGGCGAACCGGATCTCGACGCTGCGGTTCGTGCAGGACATACCGCTGGCCGAAGGCGATCCCGCATGGGCGCTGGTGAAGACATCGGGCGAGCGTCTGGCCGACTATGCCGATCGTCCCGCGTTCATCGGCTGGGGCCTGCAGGACTTCGTGTTCGACCATCATTTCCTCGAAGGCTTCCGCAGCGCGCTGCCGCAGGCCGAGGTGCATGCGTTCGAGGACGCGCACCATTACGTGCTGGAAGACAAGCACGAGCTGCTGGTGCCGGCGATGCGCCGGTTCCTGGATGCGCATCCGCTGGACATGCCGGCTGCGGACGCCGATCCGCGCTGATGCGGTGATGTCCCCGATCGCGACGCTGTCGGCGATCCTGGGGGTCGCCATTGTCGCCGGTCTGGTGGTGTCGCTGCCGTTCCTGTGGCTGGTGAAGCGATCCCGTCGCGAAGGCGCGATCGCCTGCAGTTCCATGCTGACCCGATCCGGGGTTCTCCTGTCGATACCGATGGCCGCCGCCCTGCTCGCGTTCTTCGCATGGCCGTTGCTCGATCCGCAGGCGCCGGCCTGGAGCGCGTCCTGGTGGGCGCGCGCCGGCGCCGGTGGCGTCCTCTGGCTCGTCTCCCTCCCGATCGAGCGCGTGCTGGCGCATCGCGGCCATCCGACCACGCGCCCCCGCAACGACCGGATCGACCGGATCGACCGGATCGACCGGATCGACAGTCCGCCGGCCGCTTGACCCGGATCAACGTGCGGCGTGCCCGCGGGGCCTAACCTCCGGGCTTCGCTCAGCCCGCGGGGATGTCATGTCCGGTTCCGACAACAGGTTCGATATCGTGGTGGTCGGCGCAGGTCCGGCCGGTCTGTGCTTCGCCCGCGCCCTGGCCGGCAGCGGGTTGTCGGTGGCGGTGGTCGAGCGCCAGACCCGCGAGGCCCTGGCCGCGCCCCCCGACGATGGTCGCGAGATCGCGCTGACCCACCGCTCGCAACGCCTGCTCGACGGCCTGGGCCTGTGGGCGCGGTTCGCCGGGGACGAGACCGCACCGCTGGACGATGCCCTGGTGCTTGATGGCGACAGTGTCGACGGCCTGCACTTCCGGCACCAGGACAGCGGCCGTCCGCAGTTGGGTTGGCTGGTGCCGAACCATGCGATCCGGCGGGCGGCGTTCGCGGCGTTCGCGGAGACCGCCGAAGCCACCCTCCACGACGGCCGGCGCACGACGGCGGTGGGGGTGGACGACGACGGGGCGGTGGTGACGCTGGACGACGGCACGCGCCTGCGGGCCTCGCTGCTGGTCGCCGCCGACAGCCGGTTCTCGGAGACGCGGCGCGCCATGGGCATCGCCGCACGCATGCGCGATTTCGGCAAGACCATGCTGGTCTGCCGCATGCGCCACGCGTTGCCGCACGACCGCACCGCCTGGGAGTGGTTCGACTACGGCCAGACATTGGCGCTGCTGCCGCTGCACGATGCGAATACGTCGTCGGTCGTGCTGACGGTACCGCACGCGCAGGCGCAGACGCTGCAGGGGATGGATGCGGACGCCTTTTCCGCGGAGATGACGCGGCGGTTCAAGGGCCGTCTCGGGGCGATGACCTTCCTCGGCCCGTGCTGCGCGTATCCGCTGGTGGGCGTGTATCCCGGACGGTTCGTCGCGACGCGGTTCGCCTGCATCGGCGATGCCGCGGTCGGCATGCATCCGGTGACCGCGCACGGTTTCAATTTCGGTCTGCGCGGCGTCGATACGCTGGCGACGCTGCTGCGCGACGCCAGCGCCGCGGGTCGATCGATCTGGAGCGATGCGCTGCTGCAGTGCTACGAGCGCGAACATCGTCGCGCGACGCGACCGCTGTATCTCGCGACACAGACGCTGGCCGGGCTGTACACCGACGATTCCGCGCCGGCGAAGTTCGTGCGCCGCGCGGCGCTGCGACTCGCGCAGCGGGCGCGGCCGTTCCAGCGGGCGGTGATGGCCGGATTGACCGACGACGGCCGCACGCCACCGGTGCTGGGGGCGATCGCGCGTGCCTTGCCGGTATTCAGCGGCCGAGGGTCCGCGCCACCGCCTCCGGGGTAAGCGGCGGCAGGCCGTATCGCGCGCGCGCCCGGTCGCACTGCGGGTTGGGGGCGCCGTCTTCCCACGACATCCGCAGCTCGCGGCAGGGCGTCGGGCGCGCGTCGTAGATCGTGCAGCGGACCGCCGTGCCGACGGTGCCTTCGAGCGCGATGCAATGCGGGTGTTCGGACCAGGTGCCGCGCATGCAGCGCTGATGGGGGCCGAGGGTTTCCGTGAGCTCGACCGGAACGCCGCCGCCGAGCGTCGGCTCGGCCTCGGACCAGTGCATGCTGACGCGATAGGCGGCGCAGCAGGCGCCGCAGGACAGGCAGGGATGCGACATGCGATGCGGGCACGGCCGCGGCGCGTGGGCCGGGCGACGGGGAAGAGGATGGCCGGATTCTGCTGATTTTCCCGGGGTTGGCAAGCCGCCCTGGCGAGCGGATCGACGACCGCACGGCGGACCGCGCCGGTCACCGGATTGGCGTGGTGGCCGGTCGCCGGGGGAGAATGTCGGGATGGATCCGTCCGACAGCCCCCACCGTTCCGCTCCCTGCAACATCGCCGCCAGTCTGCCGCGGCTTGCCCGCGAACGTCCCGAGCAGGTGGCGATGCGCTGCCCGGGCCGCGATGGCCGCTACACCATCGCGTTGCGTTACGCCGATCTCGATGCGCGCAGCGACGCCATCGCCGCCGGTCTCGCGAAGCGCGGCATCGTCCGCGGCACCCGCACGGTGCTGATGGTGCGGCCGACCCCCGAGTTCTTCCTGCTGATGTTCGCGCTGTTCAAGGCCGGCGCGGTGCCGGTGCTGGTCGATCCGGGCATCGACAAACGCGCATTGCGGCAATGCCTGGATGAAGCGCAGCCCGAAGCCTTCATCGGCATTCCGCTCGCGCAGTTCGCGCGCGTGCTGCTGCGCTGGGCGCGCAGCGCGACGATCCGCGTGACCACCGGCGCGCGCGCGATCCTCGCCGACGTCACCCTGACCGAGGTCGAACGCGACGGCGCGGGCGCGGGCCCGCAGCTCGCCGATACGCAACCGGACGACGTCGCCGCGATTCTCTTCACCAGCGGTTCGACCGGCATCCCGAAGGGCGTGGTCTACCGGCACCGACATTTCGTCGCCCAGATCGCGATGATGGGCGAGGCCTTCGGCATCGCCCCGGGCGGCGCGAATCTGCCGACCTTCCCGCCGTTCGCGCTGTTCGATCCCGCGCTCGGCACCACCTCGATCATCCCCGACATGGATCCGACCCGCCCGGCGCAGGCCGATCCACGGAAACTGCATGCGGCGATCGCCAGGTTCGGCGTGGACCAGCTGTTCGGCTCGCCGGCGCTGATGCGCGTGCTCGCCGAATACGGCCAGCCGCTGCCCGGACTGAAGACGGTGATGTCGGCCGGCGCGCCGGTGCCCGCGGATGTGGTCGCGAAGATGCAGTCGCTGCTCCCGGTCGAAGCGCGATTCTGGACCCCGTACGGTGCGACCGAATGTCTGCCGGTGGCGGTGATCGAGGGCCGCGAACTGCTGACCCTGCGCGAACGCACCGAGCAGGGCGCGGGCACCTGTGTCGGTCGTCCCGTGCCGCCGAACGAGGTCCGCATCCTCCGCGTCGACGATGCGCCGATCGAACGCTGGTCCGATGATCTGCTCATCCGGGGCGGCCAGGTCGGCGAGATCACGGTCGCCGGACCCACCGCCACCGACATCTATTTCCATCGCGACGCGCAGACCCGCGCGGCGAAGATTCGCGAGACCCTGCCCGACGGCCGCGAGCGCATCGTCCATCGCATGGGAGACCTGGGCTATTTCGACAACGAGGGCCGGCTCTGGTTCTGCGGCCGCAAGACCCAGCGTGTGGTCACCGCCGACACGGCCCTGTGCACCGAGCAGATCGAACCGGTCTTCAACACCCATCGCGACGTGCGTCGCACCGCCCTGGTGGGTGTCGGCGTTTACGGCGCCCAGATCCCGGTGCTGTGCGTCGAACTCCGGCGAGGCGTCGCCGCATCGGAGTGGTCGCGCATCGAGACCGAACTGCGCCACCTCGGCGAAGGTCATGTGCATACCGCGAAGGTGCAACGCTTCCTGCGCTACCCGAAGCCCTTCCCGGTCGATATCCGCCACAATGCCAAGATCGGGCGCGAGAAACTCGCGGTGTGGGCGGCCGGCCAATCGGGGCGCTGACCCGGACGCCGGCAGTTCCGCGTCTGCGACGCGGTGCGTCGCATGCGTAAACGGGCCCGGCGATGCCGGTTCCGTTGCGGTCCCGGGAGCCGTATGAGCACGCGAATGGTGTCCCTGTTGATCTCACGGCCGAGGGAAAGGTCGTTCACTGCCAAAGTCAGTGGACCGGAAATTCGGAAAGGTAGCCCGCCCAAGCGGCGACGTTGCCGCCGATGTCGATTTCACGCTCCAATCTATCGATATCGAGCGACGCGCGCACGTAGCGGTATCTTGTGGCGGTCAGACGCACCGTTCGCAGAAGTTTGCGCGCGGCATCGACTTCACCGCGCATCGCCATCAACGCCACCATCAGGACAAGTCCCGATACCCGTTTCAGACGCATGCCATTCAAAAGGGACAGGCAGATCGCGTCGATGATGGCCTCTCTCGCGCTTTCGGTCTGTTCCAGGAACAACAGGGCGCGGGCACGGATCAGCAAGATGCCGACACGTGCCTTGTGGGATCCGAGCGTACGTGCGGTCTTTTCCAGATGCGACAGAGTCAACAAAGCGGCAAGGATGGTCGTGCGATCGCCTTTCGAGCGACGGATCCGGAACTCGACCTCTCCGATTTCAAGGCTGAGGATCAGATCGGGGCGCCTGGATCCACGAGCCGCGGCCAAGGCCCTGAGCCATTCTGCGGTGGCTTCGTTTTCGTTTCCAGATGCGGACGCGATCTGCGCCCTCAGACCGGAGAGCCAGCCACGGACCCCCATGAGGTCGATGTTGTCTGCATCCTCGAATGCCTTCTGGATCGTGGCTTCTGCCGTATGGAGATCTGCCGTCAGCAATTGGATCTGTGCACGACATCCAAGGGCGAGTACGCGCAACAGGCTGGATTCCGGAAGCAGGAAAATATCGACCTCGCGACTGTGTCGGGATCTCCTGTCCATGCTGTCGGTTGATTTTTCAGGTTCTGTTTCGCCATCTCTTTGGCGGGTGTCCATGGCGTCGTCGATCGTTTCCAGGTGGACGAGTGCGGAGTCGATCAGTTTCTTCGCCTGTTCGAAATGGGCGCGTTCGACGAGCGCCATCGCAAGGTTGATCCGGATTCTCGGAACGATCGCAGGGTCGTCGCCAATTCTATCTTTGTCGTAGGCCCTGTCCTTGTCGTTGCTGATGAAGTCCAGGCACTCGCGGAAGAGCATGACGGCATCATGAAAATCTCCCTGGGTATATTTCAGGACACCGATTTCGTTCGCGATCCATACTTCGAAATGCTCGAAATGATCGGGAGGGTGGGTTCCGATGACCCTGGAATCTCCAGAGGGTTCGCTCTTCGGCGTCGGGTACTTCAGCTTTAGCGAGGCGGATCGAAGCCTTGAGAGCCGGCCGACGTGCATGTCGATCACGGAACGATCGTCCAGGTCGTCGTGGTAGATCAAGCCTGCGCGCATCGCATTCGGCGCATAAAGATGGCCTCGAACAATGGCGTAGGCGCATTGCAATGGTCTCAATCCGGTAGCGGATCGCTCCGGTGGCCGGGGCGAATGGTGGGTCACGGCTTCGTCCTGTTCCAGCAGGGATTCGTATGCAGCGCAACTGCTCCGATAGTCTTCCTCGCTGAAAAGATGGCCTCCGTCCATCATGGCGTTGCACAAGGTGGCTGAGTTCCACTCCCGGTGGTTCATCCAGCCGAGTGAAAATCCGCGCTTGTGCGCCAGATAGCTTGCGACATCCTCATGGAGTACGTATCGGATCTCGGAATCAGAATTATCGTTATCGTTCCTTGATGCTCTTCGTAGAATGGATTTCGCGGTCTTGTTCGCTTTGACGGGTTCTCGGCTGTTGTTTCGATCGATCGGCAAATTCGTCAGCTCAAAAATGAAGTTCAGGATGACCAGCTCGTTGAGCTGTCTGTCGATGAGGATTTCGAGATCTCGTGCTTCCTTTCCGATGATCCGCTTGTATTGCTTGTGTATCTGCTTGACTTCCGGAAGAAGTGAAATGGATGATCTGTCTACGGGAACGCGAATCGCGAACATCCATTTCAGGATCGTGTTTCTCAGAGCGATGCCGACTCTTTGCAATTGATCGTTGTTGCGCTGCGCGTGTGCATGAAGTGCGTCAAGTACTGCGCCGCAAAAAGCCGATTGACGATTCCTGGGGTCGATGTTGTGGAGCCTGGCGTCGATAAGCGAGTCGAGAATTCCGAGGACGGAGTCCGTCTCGCGCTTGTCATCGAACAGTGTCTCTATCGACCTGATGACGAAGTTCGGCCATCTGTACTTGGCGCAGATCCATTTAATGGAAGAATAACTCGACTGGTCGATGTGGCTGGCGACCGCTCTTCTTGCGAAATCTTCTGGTACGACATCGGCAAGTCCGAGGATGCGCAACAGGCGGTCTTCGGTCTGTTTGCGGCGAAGGAGAAATACGACCTTGACCTTGTCCTGAACTCTGATGATGGCATTGGCATCATTCTTGTTGTTCAGTTTCTTCTGCAGGGAATGAAGAAAATAAAGCGAAGCCAGATTGTGGACGTCGCTGCCGTCCTGGTTCATCAACCGTTCGGTTCCGTTGATCAGGAAGTATTTGCGTTGGTCTGAGTGGCTGTTGTTGACGGATTCTTCTATCGCCTTGTAGATGGATGGAAGAATTGGATTCGCGGAGATGACGTGATTCAGGTTGATGACATGAAAGGATATGGCACCGGCCGCATTGAGTCTGTTGTTGATCTTTTGGTATCTGGCAATCGATGAGAACGAGGTGAGGCCGCGTCCTTTCTTGAACCTAACGACGTCGATTGGCTGGTTTCTTTCTTCCAGGCGTCTGATGAGGTTTTCGCTTTTTCGTATATCAGCCCTTGCGTGGCCATGGAGATGTATGGAGTGAAGATCCTCGATTCTGGTCTGTTTGTGAGGTGAATTTTCTGGTTGGCTTGAGATGCCTGCAGGTTCCGAAGTTCTCGATGCGACAAGCGTGTGGTAATTCTTGTTGTCCTTTGTATGTCTGGGTTCCTTCGTGGAGATCAGCGGACTGATCTTTGCTGCATTTCGGGGCGGTGTCCCTTCGTGGTGCCTTATCTTCCAGCGTTGCCTCCATTTTCTTCCTGCAAGCGCCATGATTTCGATGGCATGATTCAGGGCCACGCTGGTGGCGATGTTCTTGATGGATCTTTCGAGATTTGCGTAGTTGGTTCCGTTTCGCATCGATTCGATGGATTTGGCGTTTCGGCCGGATGAAGGTCCATTGGTGCTGTTGATGAAGCCTGGAAGTTGCTTCAGGACTGTGAAATAGTCCGGTGCCCCGTCCGCTATGCGGGGTGTCTTCGTTCTCGTTAGCCGAGGGCTCGATTTCTTTGCATTCCTGTCTGTCGTTTTACTGGTTGAATTGTCGTCGTCAGCACTTGCGAGGAGCAGGATTTCTTTCAGGTACGCTTCGATATTCGCGGCTTCTTCGTGAAGTGGCTTGAACGGTTCTTCGATTGGATGCGTGACCCCGAGTTTTCTGGCAACGTCGGGCATGTGCTCGCTTCCCGGGCCGTACGTGATCACGTTGATTCGATAGGCGGCCTTGATTCGTTTTTTGAGCGAGATGTCTGCTTCGTGCGAATTGAGTGATGGGATCAATGCATAGATCGGCCTTTCCGAGACGACGGAGGCCAGATATCTCAATGGGCGGAGCACGTCTTCTTCCTGCATGCCGACGCCGACGTACAGCACGCTGTTTCCGCCGAACATCAGCTTTCTGGCGTCCTCGAATGCATTTCTTTGCGGGTGCGGGTCGATGTAGGTCGCATCGTATTCCTGTTGACTGACGACCATTTCTTCGGGGCGATTCACCGACCCATGCAGATGAACCACGGTCTCGTCGTCGTCCGACGGAATGGCGGCCAGTGCGATCAGTTCGGATGCATTTTTGCGTGACAGTGAAATGATGCGGGCCATCGATCCGAGGCGGGATTGAGCGTGCGCCACATCTGCCTTGCCTGTCGACGTAAGACTGTTGCTTGGGTAGTCGTAGTCTTCCAGGAGATATTCGATTTCTCGATCATAGTTGAACGTCGTGAAGCGTCGAATCCGGAGCGATGATCTCAGCTTTTCCAGGGGGTCGACCAGCGGGCGATCGGAGCCGATCCGGTCCGGGCTGGTGTCGTTGCGTCTTGCTTCTTTCCGCAAGGTCAGTGTCCGCTTTTTTTGTTTTCCGGTCGGGTCTTCCAGTTCGTCGAGGAATTCCGCGAGTACGCGGAGGAAGTGGGAAAAATCCTGAGGAAGATGATCCCCGCTCGCTTTCGGAAGTGTGATTCCGGGGAAGGCCGCCTTTGCGGACTTCCGGTGGACAAGCCATCGCGGGCCGAACAGTCGCTTGTATTTCTTGAATATCCTTTTTCTTCCCGCTTTCGTCAGGTGCGGGAACAGCGATCCATAGATGGTGAGATTGTAGTCATCGCTGTTGGATATGGCTTCGTTCGCGAGGAGTCTGCTCGCATGGCGGATACCATATTTGTCGAAATGGAGTTTTTCTTTCTCATTCTTCTCGATGGGGATCTTGTCTTCCTCGTGCATTTTCTTGAGTTCGTTCACGAGTGTCCGCAGCATCGACCCCCAACTGTCGTAGCCGTAGGTCGTGGTGACGCCGCTGCCGATCACTGCGATCATCTTGCCGATGCTGATCGAGCGGAAGAGATCCAGCTGCGCACGCTCTTCCTGGCGAGTCGTGTCCTTGGGGTCGATTTCGAGCGAAATCTGCGCTTCGCAGACCTGGTCGTTGGCGTTCATGATGGTCAGCAATCCTTGCAGTGAATGCAGCGGCCCATCCATGTGGCGCTCGGGCACGGCTGTTGGTTCCGAAGGCGCCGCTGCAGCGGCTTATCCGTTGACGTGCATATCAGGACGGCGGCCGATTTCGTCGCTTGCGCATGGCGTTGAGACGCCTTGAAGCGACGATTGTTCGACCTTGGTGTGTTGGCGTCGCGATCGAATCGCCGGGCACGACTGCCCTGCCTGGTGTGCTGTCCATGCGCCCCCCTGTGGGCATGTTCCCTGCATCTCCGGACCGACGTTTCCGCGTCGGAGGATGTTTTTGTTATGCATCCGGTTCCGAGCTGTTGTCAAGGGTGACCGCCATGTCGGCCTTCTCGATGCGGCCCTTTCTGCTCGCTTCCGCGCTTCGGACAACAGCCGATCGTGACGATTTCGTTCAGCGAAACACCCGCCGCAACAACTCCGTCGTCCGCGACGCCGGATTGCGGCGGATCTGGCGTTCCTGTTCGGCGATCACGTGGAACAGGCCGTCGATGGTCCGGCGGGTGACGTAGTCGTCGAGGTCGGCACCGTTCATGCCTCTGCCGTCGCCACCGAGCAGGGCGCCGGCGAGGGCGTTGCCGCCGGCCTTCTTCGTGAAGTCCTTGTATTTCTGGGTGACGCCGACGGAGGCGGTCTGTTTCGCGACGATCGGCAGGAACGCGTCGTAGAGTTTCTGTTCGCTGGTGCGACGGAAGAAATCCGTCGCCGAGGTTTCGCCGCCGCGGACGAGGCCGATCGCGTCCTGCAGCGTCATCTGGCGCACGGCGTCGGCGAGGATGCCTGCGGCGAGAGGCACCGCCTTTTCCGCCGCGCGGTTCATCGACAGCTCGAAAGCGTCGACCTTCTTCCCGGCGCCGAGCTGGCGGGCGAGGTCGGCGATCCTGCGCAGTTTTTCCGGAACGAGGATCTTCACCGCCTGGTCGCGGAAGAATCCGTCTTCCTTGCCGAGTTGGCGGACCGCGCGATCGACGCCCTGCGCGAGCGCTTCCCGGATGCCGCCGGCGGCATCGCGTTCGGTCAGACTGCCGTTGCTGCTGCGGCCGCCGAGCAGGCGGTCCTTGAGCTGGTCTTCGAGCGATTGCGCGTGCGCGCCCGCAGCGGCGGTGAGCGCGAGGCAGAGGGCGAAGGTGGTCGCGGATCGACGCATGGCACGGCTCCGGTGGCGGACGCGCCGAGCATACGCCGAACCGACGCTGCGGGCGATGCGGGCGTCAACGCATGCGGATGATCGGGGAGAGGGGCTACCAGGCGTAGCGCGCGCCCACCACCACCTGTCGCTGGTTGCCGAGCAGGATGCCGCGGGTGCGGTCGACGATGTACTCGCGATCGGTGAGGTTCTTCACGGTGACGAACGCGCTCCAGCCGATGAGGTCCGGCTCCCAGTTCAGGGTCGCGCTCCAGACGGCGTAGCCGTCGAGTTCGCCGAACTGGCCGCTGCCGTCCACGGGGCCGCGGAGGTTGGCGAAGTCGGCGTACTGGCGGCCGGTGTGCTGCACTTCGATCGAGCCGTCCCAGGGGCCTTTCACGTAGCCGACGCGGAAGGTCGAGGTGAGTTCCGGCGCATAGGGCAGGCGATTGCCGGCGACGCTGCCGTTGGCCGCGGCACCGGTGTCGACGCGACGCAGCGTCGTCCGCTGGTCGGCCGTCGGCAGCCAGGTCACGGCGAGATTGGCGTAGGCCTCGCCTTCGCGCGAGTTCAGTGCGCTGCGGTTGTAGCCGACGGCGAATTCCAGGCCGGCGTATTCGGTTTCGCCCTGTGCCAGCGGGGTGCTGCCGCCGGCGATCGAGCCGACCACGACCTGATTGTCGAAGTCGGTGCGGAATACGGCGGCATGGGCGTCGAGCGCGTGCCAGCGCGCGCGCAGGCCCGCTTCGAGATTGAGGCTCTTTTCGGCATCGACTGCGGTGCTGGCGCCGTCGCCGGTGATCAGGTCTTCGACCCGCGGCGGGGCGAAGCCTTCGTGCGCGGAGGCGTAGAGACCGACGGTGTCGTTGATTTCCCATTCGGCGGCGAGCCCCCAGGCGGTCTCGCGCAGGGTCTCGTGTCCGCCGGTGCCGCCGGGGAGTCGATTGCGACGCCCGAATGCGACCCGTTCGTGACGCAGGCTGGGCGTGAGTTGCAGGCGACCGAAATCGAAGGTCGTGGTGGCGAAGGCCGAAAGGGCTTCGGCGGTCCGCAGGTTGTTCTCGACCCGTGCGCCGGTGCGCGCGTCGGCCGCGCTGCCGTTGCGCTGGTAACGAATCTGTTTTTCTTCGTGCCGGCGCAGTCCGATCTCACTGCTGCCGGCGGTGCCGAACAGGCTGCGACCGAACGTGAAGCGACTGTCCACGCCCCAGGTGTAATAGTTGCGCAGGCGGCCCTGGGTGGAGGCGCAGGTGTTCGGGTCGACGCGCAGACCGGCGAAGCGCGCGTTGCGGAACGCGGTGCCGCACTGGGTGTCGCCGGTGGTGCTGGACTGGCGCCACCAGTCGCGCTCGAAACTGCTGTAGTAGGCCGATGTCAGCAGTTGCAGGCCATCGGATGGCGTCCATGCGTGACTGAGCGACAATGCGGTGTGGTCGATGTCGAAGGCATCGTGCTCGAAGGGGTAGTAGCCGGCGCCGAAATTCCGGTACTCGGCGTCGGTGATGCCGGAGTAACCGACCTGCGACCGTTCGCGCAGCAGATTGGCGCGGATCGCGAGGGCGTGCTGGTCGTTCAGCTGTCGCTGGTACTTGGCGAACAGATCGCCCTGTTCGAGTGCGGTGTTGTCGCGTGCGCCGTCGCCGCGCTTGTAGCCGAAGTCGACCAGCAGGCCATTGCCGCCGAGGCTGGCGTGGATCGCGCCGAAAGCGCGGGTGCCGGCCGAGACCTGCACGTGACCGGCGAAGTCGTCCGGCGGGGTCGGGGTGATGTAGTTGATCGCGCCGTGGATGGTCTGCGGCCCGAAGCGGAGCAGTCCGGCGCCCTTCAGCACCTCGATGCGGTCGTAGCGCTGGATCGGTGCGTGGTAGTAGCTGGCGTTGTCGCCGTAGGGCGCGTACATCGCCGGCAGACCGTCTTCCAGCAGCAGCACCTTGGTCGAGCGCGTCGGGTTGCTGCCGCGGATGCCGATGTTCGGGCGCAGGCCGAAGCCTTCCTCGTCGCGGACGGTCACACCGGGCACCTTGCGCAGCGCCTCGTTGACGGTCAGCGCGCGGCCGGACACGATCACGCTCTGGTCCAGCACTTCGGCCGTGCCTTCGGCGGTGCGATTTTCCCGGTGGTTGCCGACCACCTCGATCGTCGCGAGGGTGCGGGCATCGCCCCCGGCCTCGGCGGGGGCTCCCGCTTCGGTCGCCAGGACCGGCAGAGGTGCCGTCAGGCAGAGAGCGAGGGCGAGGCTGAGCGGGCGGTGGCGGTGCATGCGGCGTCGGTATGAATGATAATTATTCTCATCATACGCCCGGCAGCCGACGTGCCGCAACGAGAACCATTCGCAACCCTCGCCGCGATGGCCGCTTTCGCCGATCATCTGCGACCCATATTCCGGCCCGCGCCATCGCGGGCGGCTTCCGGAGAGACGCATGAAGATCCTCGTGACCGGCGGCGGCGGTTTCCTCGGCCAGGCCCTGTGCAGGGGCCTGATCGAACAGGGCCACGACGTCGCGAGTTACAACCGTGGCCATTACCACAGCCTGGAGCCGCTGGGCGTGCGCCAGATCCAGGGCGATCTGGCCGATCGCGAGGCCATGATCGCGGCCTGCGCCGGCATGGACGCGGTGTTCCACAACGCCGCCAAGGCCGGCGCCTGGGGCAGTTACGAGAGCTACCGCCTCGCGAACGTGGTCGGTACCGAGAACGTGCTCGCCGGCTGTCGCGCGCACGGCATCGGCCGGCTGGTCTATACCTCCACCCCCAGCGTCACCCACCGCGCCACCCATCCGGTGGAGGGGGGGACCGCCGAAACCGTGCCCTACGGCGAGGGCTTCAAGGCGCCCTACGCCACCACCAAGACCATCGCCGAGAAGGCGGTGCTGGCCGCGAACAGCCCCGATCTCGCCACCGTCGCGCTGCGCCCCCGGCTGATCTGGGGGCCGGGCGATCAGCAGCTGTTGCCGCGGCTGGTGTCGCGGGCGAAGGCCGGGCGGCTGCGTTTCGTCGGTGGCGGGCGCAACGTCATCGACACCACCTACATCGACAATGCCGCGCAGGCGCACTTCGATGCGTTCGCGCACCTCGCTCCGGGTGCGGCCTGCGCGGGCAAGGCCTATTTCATCAGCAACGGTGAACCGAAGCCGGTGCGCGAGATCGTCAACGCGCTGCTGCGCGCCGCCGGGGCGCCGGAAGTCGACAAGACGCTGCCGTTCGGGGTCGCCTACGCCATCGGCGCCGCCTGCGAGATGCTGTGGCCGCTATTGCGACGGAAGGACGAGCCGCCGATGACCCGTTTTCTCGCCGAACAGCTGAGCACGACGCACTGGTATTCGATGGCGCCCGCGACCCGCGACTTCGGTTATGTACCGCGGGTGACGATCGCCGAGGGTCTGGCGCGGTTGGCGGCAGCGGCCGGGCGCGGCCGCTGATTCTGGCGGCGTTGATTCTCCCGCCGTCCGACCGCTCAATCCCGCCCGCGGTTCGGCAGCAGATCGTCGAGCATCCACAGCCGCGCCTTCGCCCCGAGTAGACGATCGAGAAACAGACCGATCCCGGCGCTGCCGGAGCTGTAGTCGCAGCAGATACGGAAATGGTCGAAACCCGGGAATGCGATGCCTTCGGGCCTGCGCAGGGCATGGACCACGATGCTTTCGGCGTGACGGTAGGCGATCTGCTCGAAGGCGGGTTCGTCGAGGAAACGGGACAGATCGAGCATGAACTCGCCGTAGCCCGAATTGCCTTCGTCCTGCCAGATCTTGTTGGAGATCCTGGCGCGGACCGTATGCGCGCAATCCAGTGCGGACTCGCGATAGCGCGGGTCGCCGGTGAGCGCGTAATGACGGATGCAGGCCGAGCCGATGCCGGCGGAGCCGAAGCGCATGTGCGGCAGATTGGGAGTCGCCGCCTTGGCGCCGACGTGGGTCTTCCAGACGCGTCGTCCGCCGATCTCCAGTGCGTGGGCCAGATCGAAGTCCAGCGCGAGCCCCGCGGCTTCCGAAAAACGGGATTCGCCGCTGGCAGCCGCGAGAAAATCGAGGAAGACCGCGATCCCGCTCTGGCCGTCGCCGAAGCCGAGGAAGGTCGTGCCGCCGGCAATCCAGTGCAGTCCCGCGTCGGTCCGGATCGCGCGCTCCAGCAGCGTGTCGCC